>JBCCEP010000232.1:0-6853 GCA_039030215.1 Pseudomonadota bacterium | reverse complement strand
GTCAAGCTCCATCTGGCCGGCATCGATCTTGGAGAAGTCGAGAATGTCGTTGATGATGGTCAACAATGCCGCACCGGATTTGACGATGATGTCGGTAAAGGTACGCTGCTTGGCGTCAAGATCGGTGCGCGCAAGCAATTCAGCCATGCCCATCACCCCATTCATCGGCGTGCGGATCTCATGGCTCATATTGGCAAGAAACTCAGACTTGGCCCGATCAGCGGCTTTTACCTTTTCATTTGCCTGTTCAAGCGTAATAAATTGCCGTTTTATCAAACGCTCCATCGGCAGAAAGATCACAATGCCGACCAGCAGTAAAAGACCGGTCAGTGACATGATGAACAATTCAGTAATTGTCTTGATTTCGTCAGAGAGAATATTCAGCTGATTATCAATGAAGGAACGGTGCTTGACGCGACGTACATTAATTATCTTGTCATAGATACGGTTTATTCGCGATGCTGCCAATGCATATGGAGAAACAATATCAAACTGGCCCGAATGTAAGTTCTTTCTTTCGTCCCGTTCCTTCACCACCACTTCATGACGTTTATTGAGTTCAGCAACGCGTTCCATCAACAATTTATACGGCCACGTAATGCCATCTTTGTCCGATACGGCGTCTTCCAGCCCCTGACGGGCTTCTACTGGAGCAATTGAAAGGGCCAAACTCGTGGCCTCAAATGACTCTTTAAACTGGTCAAACGCGCTATTGATCTTGAAAATCAGGGCATCATAGCGTTCGGTATCGGTTTCATGCTGCAATTGTTGGGCAGCGTCTCTCAATTGTTCCGTATTCTGGTTCAAATCGAACAATTTCCCGCCCGTTGCTACCAGCCAACCGACTTCCTGGTTTTTCTGATTAAAAACATAACCAAATCCAACACCAAGACCTGCAATTAAAACAAGACTGAGTACATAACGGATGCGAATGTGGCTTTTTCCATTCTGGCTCAAAACATGTCCCCCAATATACTTGCATTACAAATTTCAATAATTCAGTGAGCAGGTGCAATCATCCACCGCAGACGCAAATCGACCGCGTGAAATTCTTGAAAATCTGAATTCCGGATTCCCCAAAACTAAAGCTGAAACCGCACAAATTTGTGCTACGTGTCAGCCCACCCGCGGCGTTACCGCAATAAATTTCCCAAGCTGACACAAGATTACGATCGCATGATTAACAATGTATAAAACCGAAAAAACCACTATAATTTAGACACTTAATAACCGATTTGGTTTATTCGGAAAGAATATCACGTGTCATTTTTTTTCGATTGGATACCAATACGACGCTTTATCCTTGCCACGCTCGATCACCGCAAAATTGTTGGCGAAAACCCGATACTCATGACTCCAGTCACCATCCGGCCATTGAATGCGAACGCTTGCCCGTTCGGCGACACCGACACCAAAATGAACAAATCCAACCTGGCCTGAGGCATGTCCGCCACCAATCTGTACCGTTCTGGTCTGACTGTGATTTCCGGTCTTGACAGTAATGCGAGCTCCGATCGCGTTTCGATTGACCTCACCATTACGCAACTCGATCGAAACCCAATTACCCATGGGCCGATATCCCCAATCAACTTTCACTCCGAGATTACGAAAGAGACTGGCAGGCCCCTTGCGATTGACAACCAGCAGATCAAGTTGGCCGTCGGCATTGAAATCTTCAACCACTGCACCCCTGCCACGCCGATCGAGGGCTATTCCGGCGATATCGCCTTTTTCGGTAAATCCACCATGGCCATTGCCAAGTAACAGGTTATCGGGGTCAAAGGCAGCAAAATCCGGCATTGCCTCCACATTGCCCTTGGCAATGAAGAGATCGGTTTTTCCGTCATTGTTGAAATCAGCAAACTGCGTGTGCCAGCCGGTCGAGGGTTTGAAATCCTCTCCGGTATAGGGCCGGTGCGCCGTGGCTCCCTTTTCAAATGCGACGTCGGTGTAAACAGGACGATCTTCCTGGGCCTCGTCGCTGAGCGCCTGCAGTTTTGTGTCCCCCATCGATGTCAGCGCATATTCCGGTCGGCCATCATTATCCAGATCGGCTTCGGCAATCCCCATGCCCCAGATCTTGATGCTTTTCCAGCCGTCTCTGGCCCTATACTGGCGCGCTGCCCTGCCAGGCGAAACCGACCATAATTGCTCCTGACCACCGCGATAATATTGCCGGTCATTGGTCACCCGTAATGCCGGTTCGCCGGATCGGTTCCAATCCGTAAACAAGATGGAAAGCGCACAATATCCCGGAGAAAGAGGTGACGCTTCGCTATAATCGGGAACGGACCCTTCGTTTGGTCTGTACAACATATTGTCGTGACAGGTTCCCCAGGGAGACCCCGGCGCGGTCCGATCGACATAATTGCCGAAAGCAAGCGTGGGAAAGGACTGTTCCTTTTCCCAGATAGCCGAAAATGAAGTCGTCCACGCCCTGCCGCCTTCAAAGGTGAATTGCCGGTTCACCTTCGTGAAAGTGCAATCCGGTCCGCCCTTTAGCAGAAGATTTTCTCCAAGCCGCAGGATTACCAGATCACCACGGCCGTCATTATCAATATCGATCGGATAGGCACCGAGGACCTTGGTCAAATCCATACCCGATAGTCCGATGTCCTTCTTTTCAAAGGACAGATCACCACCGGCCGTCGACCGGTTGACATACAGTTGAGCCGGATTTGTGCCACCGGCAAGAAACAAGTCAGGCAGCCGGTCGCCATTGCAATCAAGACTTGCGGCACCACCGCCAACAAAATACTCCCACGGTCCCGAATACATATGATCAATACCGGCGCTGGCGGCCTGTTCCTCAAATATAGGAACATCAAAGGTAAACGGCTTGGGTTCCTCGGCCACTGAAGAATGAGATCCGACGAACATGGGGGATATCAGGATCCCGACGGCAATTGTCAGTTTCATGTATCGGCGATTATTCATGGCAGGATCACCATTGTCCGGAGAAATGCGATGATCGCCGATCTGTCACTGTCGTCCGCATCTCGGTACTTCAATTGCGCTTCCCGGGCATCACCGCCATGCGCCAAAATGATCTCATCCAGTGTCGAAAAATCATTGCGATGACCATAGGGTGCGGTGGACCTAACGCCCCACAACTCTGCAGTCATGAATATATTCCGGTCGACAAATCGTTGTGAGAGCAATTCATTGCCGAGTTGTTCATTTCTGACATCTGTCATGACATGGCGTTTCAGATCGCCAAACAATGGCACGAGGATCTCACCTTCCTTGTTACGCTCAAGCTGTTTTGTCCATTCGAGCAATTGCAAGTCGTAGACTGCCGGTTCAGCCACCTGCGAGATATTCAGTGTTCCAGAAGCATCCATGGGACCTGGATCGATGAATTTCAAAGACTTCAATGGCAACGCCGGAACGTGGCAGTCGGAACACCCAATATCTGAAAATAGTTCCTGCCCGTTCTCTGCCGCCTCTGTCCAGGCTACCTGCTCTGGTTGCATCCTGGTCGGATTTGGCAATGTAGCCTGCCAGGCTACCAGGGCGGAAATGTCGGCCGCGGCCAGTTCCGCTGATCTTCCGTCTTCGTCAAAATCATCGCTACCAGTCCATCGCGGTCCGAAGCGCTCGACCGCCTGCATGCCGTGATGGTGGTTCATCGCATTGACGGTAAACTGCCGGAGCGATGTCATAACCCCCTTTTGGCTGAACGGTCTGACGACAAGGTCGCTGTCGATACCCTCAATCTTGCTCAGATCGGCGATTCCATCCGGCATAGCAGTCAAACTTCCGAACCGGACACCCTTTGTCTCCAAATCGACGGTAACCGGCTCCCCTGCCGATACCGCCTGCGCCAACGCACTCTGCCGAATCTCGTGCAGGTCATCTGTCATTTCCCGGGCAAGCAATTCCACAAGACCGGCACCAAACAGGTGATTGGTTCCACGTTCATTGGAAAATTGCGGATCGGTCGTATCGAAATCAGCATTGGTGAAACCTTCAGACACAAAGACATTCGTCACAAAGTCGCCGGCACCACCCACCGCAGGGTCATTGTGACAGGAAGAGCAGGCATTGGCATCAGGACCAGCCGTTCGCGAAAATGCAATCTCCGTCCCCTTTCTCGGCTTGGTTGGTATAATCGCCTGTGTTGACTTTGGTCGCCCTGCTCCATCTACGGCCGTGAATTTGGCAATGAACAGTTCTTCCCCGATATCGGTGAGCTGCTCCAATTCTTCCTTTGTCAAAACACCTGTTGGCAGTTTGGCGATCTTGCCAACAGCCGGTGTAACCTCTGCCCAGGGCACGGTCTGCGAATTTGCAGTTGCTCCAAACAATGCGGCAGATGTAACAAGAACGATCGATGCACTTAGTCGAAGCGATATCATTGCCCAAGCCCCTCCGCACGACGTTCGGCAATGACGTTCATGTCCAGATCCACCAACGAAGCCTCTGCATTGCCTTCATAAATCAGATTGGGCTCATCCATCTCAAACGAAATTTCCGGAACCGATTCAAATCGAACCTGAAGGTTGGTATTGACGTGTTTCTCAAATCCGCTCTGCATCAGGTCAAAGAAACGCACGCCCGGGCCGGTTATCGTGACGGGCATCAAACCCAGGAAACTGTACAACCGGGAAATCCCGATACCAATCGCATCGCCTGCCAACCGAAATGCATATTGAGCCATTCGATCTCCGTTTCGTGCATTGTCTGCAATCTTCTCCATTTCCTTTAAAGGGATGAATTTAGCCGGTATTACGTCGGGCGGCGCTTCAAAAGCCGTGCGTAAGATCCCATAGAAACCGGCATAAGCTTCAATACATCCATGCAGTCCACATCGGCACAACGGCCCTTCCGGATTGTGAACCATATGACCAAAGGGTGGTGCAAAAGACGAGACATTGCCAGCCAGATCAAGTGTGGCAACACCCAATCCGATTGCATGATCCAGCGACAAGCAGGCAAATCTGCTGGTTTCCATCTGAACTTCGCTTGCCCGATATCTGGAAGCAAGCGCTTGCGCGGCAAATCGCGTCTCGTTAGTAAGCGTCACATGCGCATCCCAATCCGGCTTCAGTTTCTGTGCGAAATCAATCTTGTTGTCATCCAGGATTGGCGACCAGAGCAGTACAGGCTGACCCCGTGCAACCAATCCCTTGCTGGTAATGGAGATCGTCCGGATATCACTTCTGGCAATCGCGGCGCGTTCAACAAGGCGCTCCAGTCCGGTTTTTACATTCTCAATGAATAGTTCGGGACCCTGGCTAATGGAATCCCGTTTCAACGTGAACCTGTCCTTGAGCGTACCGGAATAATCACAAAGCGAGAATTCAAGGTTTTCGGCATAGATACGGATCGCTGCAATAAATGCACAGTCGGGATTCTGACCGAACAGGATTCGAGGTCGACCACGCCCGCCAACTTGCTGCTGTTCGCGCTTCTTCAATATGTTTTCGGCCTCAAGCTCCGTCGTGATCGCGGATACGGTCGACGAACTGAGGCCGGACCAATCTGCAATTTCCGTGTGCGACGCCCGGCCGAGTCTTCTCAATGTCGAGAGCACCAAAGCCCGGTTTTGTCTACGCAAACTTTCAGAACTAGCTTTCATCAACATCCGCAATCAGTCCGCTAAACTATTGTTTGGATTGCACAATGGAGCGAATTCGAGGTCGATTTTTCAATTGGCTCCTCCTGCCCATTGACTCCCGTTTCAAATTCTGCAATTTTTTTTCTCGACTGTCGAGAAAAATAACTTGCTCACGACAGCTTCGGTCGAACGCACCATGCCCCAATGGCAGCGGATGCCTTCGGTTAGGTACATTTGATTGGGAGGAGACCATCTATGAAGAAATTATTTGGCGTGCTGCTCGCCGGCGCGACTGCGTTTGCGACGATGAGCAGCGTAGCTTTAGCCGAAGGCAAGACGATTGCTGTCTCCTGGAAGATTTTCCAGGAAGAACGTTGGAAGCGCGATGAAGCGGTTATCAAGGAAATTGTCGAAGCAAATGGCGACCGTTACATTTCAGCCGACGCGCAGGGCTCGGCAGCTAAACAGCTTACCGATGTCGAATCATTGATCTCTCAGGGCGCCGATGTCTTGATGATCGTTCCATTTGATTCAGAAGCCATTCTGCCAGCAGTCGACAAGGCAGCAGCAGAAGGGATTCCGATGATCGCTTACGATGTTCAGATCGAGCATCCCGATTCGCTTTACATCACCTTTGACAATGTCGGCGTTGGCCGCCTGATGGCAAAGGTCATGCTCGAAAAGGGCAAGAGCGAAGGTAACTTTGCATTCATCAAGGGTGACCAGGGAGACCCGAATGCTACCTTCCTGTTCCAGGGCATCATGGAAGTGCTCAAGCCAAACATTGATGACGGCAAGATCAAGAATGTCGGTGAAGCATTCACCGATGGCTGGAAACCTGAAAACGCCCAGCGCAACATGGAACAGATGTTGACCGCCAACAACAACAACATTGATGCCGTGGTCTCGGAAAACGACGGCATGGCCGGCGGTGTTGTTGCAGCACTTGCAGCTCAGGGCATGGCCGGACAGGTTCCGGTGACCGGACAGGACGGCGACCTTGCCGCACTGAACCGCGTTGCACTTGGTACGCAGCTTGTCAGCGTCTGGAAAGATTCCCGCGCACTTGGCAAGGTAGCTGCTGAAGCGGCCCTGATGCTGGCAGATGGCAAGTCAATGACGGATGTGCCCGATGTCGGCAAGTTCGACGGTGGAAAGCGCGGCGTTGAAGTCAACGCGATTCTGCTCGAGCCCTTGTGTGAGTGTGTGTGTTACTTGGGACTTCATATGAGTGCGGTCGAGTGTGGGCGTAACTTGGGCACTGCTAGGTGGGACATAAATCGTTTCCTG
>JBCCEP010000231.1:0-6882 GCA_039030215.1 Pseudomonadota bacterium | reverse complement strand
TTCAATGCATCCTTGTTGCGTGAATTCCGCGCCATTCAGTTTGTGAAGAAGCTGATTCACGAGGGGAAGGTTTCCAAAAAGGAATACAAGGATTTGCGGTTGCATCGCATTGCAGCGCCGGAAGAACTGGTCGACCTGTCGGCTTCGACAAAAATGAATTCAGAGCCGGCATTTCTCAACCATCTTTTCAAGATGGGTCGCGAGTCTGCAGAGAAATGGCTTACGGCTGACGCCGAAAAAGTTGGCGTGGAGATGGGAATGGATCTGGGCGAGGAAATCGCCTATGGACTGTTCGAGAAACTGTCGGCAAGCCTTTCCAAGAAGGCGCAGGCGGAAATCAAACGCGGTCAGCGCGTTTCCAGCATGCGAAAAAAGGGAGATTAGGCGGCAGACTCGGTCTTGGTCTTTTCAACCTGCCCATACTTCTTCTCGACATAATCAAGTACCATGGCGTGAAAATCTTCCGCGATATTGTTTCCGCGCAAAGTTGTAGCCTTCTTGCCGTCTATGAACACCGGCGCAGCTGGCGTTTCTCCGGTTCCAGGCAGTGAGATGCCGATATCGGCATGTTTGGATTCGCCAGGTCCGTTAACGATGCAGCCCATCACTGCGACGTTGAGATTTTCGACGCCTGGATATTTTTCCTTCCAGGTCGGCATTTGATCCCGCAAATGGCTCTGTATCTTTTGTGCCAGTTCCTGGAATACGGTCGACGTTGTACGGCCACAGCCCGGGCAGGCAGCGACGATCGGCACAAAGGATCGAAAACCCATGGTCTGCAGCAGTTCCTGCGCGACTGTTACCTCGCGCGTCCTGTCACCTCCAGGTTCCGGCGTCAGGGAAATACGGATCGTGTCACCGATCCCCAATTGCAACAAAATGCCCATGGCTGCTGAAGATGCGACGATGCCCTTGGAGCCCATGCCGGCTTCGGTCAGGCCAAGGTGCAATGCGTGGTCGCTTCGCCTGGCCAATTCCGAATAGACTGCAATCAAATCCTGAACCTGGCTGACCTTTGCCGACAGGATGATCTTGTTTCTGGGCATGCCGATATTCTCGGCATGTTCTGCCGAGAGCAAGGCAGACCGTACGATGGCCTCCCTGGTCACCTCCTGGGCTGTCATCGGAGAACCGTTTTCTTGATTTTCGTCCATCAGGCGGGTCAGGAGAGCTTGATCCAGCGAACCCCAGTTTACGCCGATACGAACCGGTTTATCGTGGCGAATTGCAGTTTCGATAATTTCAGCGAATTGCCGGTCTTTCTTCTCGCCAAATCCGACATTGCCAGGATTTATCCGGTATTTGGCCAATGCTTCGGCACAGGCCGGGTGATCGGCCAATAGCCGGTGGCCAATATAATGGAAGTCGCCAATCAGCGGCACAAATACACCGCGTTTAGCCAATTTGTCCCTTATATGCGGAACGGCCGCGGCAGCTTCGTCGCGATCAACGGTAATGCGTACAAGTTCGGAACCGGCCCTTGCCAGAGCTGCTACCTGGTTTACGGTCGCGACAATATCGGCCGTATCGGTATTGGTCATGGATTGCACAACCACGGGCCTGCAGCCACCAACCGAGATATTTCCGACATTAACACCGACGGTTCTCTTGCGTGGTAATGGCGCGCCGGAATAGGCATCAGTCATCGTTATCGTCCTGAAATGATTTCCCGAGGGAAGTTTCAGAAGATTTGGCGGAGGCATGCCTGTAAGTCAACCAGCAAACCAATTTGTTTCCCGAATTCCGGTATTGCCACACCGATGTATTTTTCACACTCAAATATTCATGCTTCGGAAAAATGACATATTTCAGATGCTATATGTTGCAGTGCAGCATGATTGGCAATACTCTGCCGGTCGTGATGCTGATTTGTGTGCGATATCTTGAATGTGATGCCGCAGAACAGGTCAATTAGCCAGCGGAGGTAAACCGAAATGAGCAGCGGAGCATTTTCAGCATGGCTCGACAAAAGAAGGTTTCCAGGCGGGTAAAGCGTAAAATCAGTTTGGCATTGCAGGGTGGTGGCGCTCATGGCGCTTTTACCTGGGGTGTTCTTGACCGGCTATTGGAAGATGGGCGTTTCGAAATAAGTGGAGTTTCGGGAACCAGTGCCGGGGCGATGAATGCTGTCGCCATGGCAGACGGCTTTGCGCAAGGTGGTAATGAAGGCGCTCGCGACAAGCTGGAACAGTTCTGGCTGGCGGTTGCCGACCGCGCGCGCCTAAGCCCGCTCAAACGCGCCCCAATCGATGTCTGGCTGGGCAACTGGTCGCTTGATCGGTCACCAGGTGTCGTGCTGATGGACGTGCTCAGTCGTCTGGTTTCGCCTTATGATTTCAATCCGCTCGGGATTAATCCGCTTCGAAATATTGTCGAGGAACTGATCGACTTCGAACGCATCAATGCGCTTGAAGTTCCCAAGATTTTCGTTGCTGCGACAAATGTGCAGGATGGGCATGTCCGCGTATTCAAGAACCGGGAACTGTCCGTCGATACGGTGATGGCGTCGGCAAGCCTGCCTTATCTGTTCAAGGCTGTTGAACTGGAAGACCAATCCTATTGGGATGGCGGATATGTCGCCAATCCGGTGCTGTTTCCCTATGTCTATGAATGTGATGCGGACGATGTGATCCTAATCCAGATAAATCCGGTCGAGCGTCCGGAGACTCCCAAAACGGCGAGGGACATCGCCAATCGCGTCGACGAAATCACGTTCAACTCGTCACTGCTCAGAGAATTAAGAGCCTTGTCGTTTGTCACAAAGGCGCTGGAGACCGGAAGCAAGCTGCCTAAAGGTTTCCGCCCGTTGCACATTCACCGAATAGAAGCGGGTAGCGACCTTGTCGCCGTGACAGCGTCTTCGAAGCTGAATATTGAAAGCGGTTTTGTTCGTCATCTGCAGGAAATCGGGCGAAATGCCGCGGACCAATGGCTTGCGAAAAATGGGAAAATGATCGGAAAGCGTTCAAGTTTCGACCCGCTTGGCGGGATGCCTCTGTTTCCTGATTCAAACCGACCGGATATGGGTCTTGGCAATATGGTTGGTCGCCTAAAGCGGTTGGCATCATGATGCTATTTCAAAGTTGCTTGTGTGTAAGTTGGAGGCAATTCGAGGCAATTGGAATAACAAATTTGCAAAACTGCCATGCGAAACGAACAAAAGACTTTTGCGAAGCCATTGAATATAACCGCTAACCATAGTTGTATTACGCGACTGCAACATAGCAATTTAAATCAAGCCTTGTCTCAGGAGGAGTAAGTCCATGAGCAGTGAAGCCATTGTCATCGCCAGTGCGGCCCGTACGCCGGTTGGTTCTTTTAACGGGGCGTTCGCCAATACGCCCGCGCATCAATTGGGAGCGACCGCGATAAAGGGCGCCCTTGAACGGGCAGGTGTTGAAGCTGCCGATGTCGATGAAGTGATCATGGGCCAGATCCTGGCAGCAGGCGAAGGTCAAAATCCGGCCAGACAGGCAGCGATGGCAGCCGGTGTTCCCGACACTGCAACTGCGTGGGGCCTTAACCAGCTCTGCGGATCGGGCTTGCGCGCAGTAGCAATCGGCATGCAGCAAATCGCAATCGGTGACGCCAACATCATTGTTGCAGGCGGACAGGAATCAATGTCGATGGCGCCGCATGTAGCCCATCTGCGAAACGGCACCAAAATGGGCGATCTGAAGATGGTCGACAGCATGATCAAGGACGGTCTGACGGATGCGTTTTACGGCTATCACATGGGCAATACCGCGGAGAATGTTGCCCGCCAGTGGCAATTGACCCGCGACGATCAGGACTCCTTTGCTGTTTCCTCGCAAAACAAGGCTGAAGCGGCGCAGAAGGCTGGGAAATTCAAGGACGAGATCGTACCGTTTGTCGTCAAGACCCGCAAGGGTGAAACGGTTGTCGAAGAAGATGAATATATCAAGCATGGCGTGACGCTTGAGGGTGTCGGCAAGTTGCGCCCAGCCTTTGACAAAGAAGGTACGGTAACCGCCGCAAACGCTTCCGGCATTAATGACGGCGCTGCTGCAACGGTTCTGATGAGTGCCTCGGAAGCAGAGAGACGCGGCATCAAGCCCTTGGCGCGTATCGTTTCCTGGGCGACAGCCGGTGTCGATCCGCAGATCATGGGAACAGGCCCGATTCCTGCCTCGCGCAAGGCGCTCGAGAAAGCCGGGTGGACCATTGATGACCTTGATCTGGTCGAAGCCAATGAGGCGTTTGCCGCCCAGGCATGTGCGGTCAACAAGGATATGGGTTGGAACCCGGATATGGTGAACGTCAATGGCGGTGCGATTGCAATCGGCCATCCGGTCGGTGCTTCCGGTGCCCGTGTTCTCAATACGCTGCTGTTCGAAATGCAGCGCAGCGATGCCAAGAAAGGTCTGGCGACACTTTGCATCGGTGGCGGCATGGGCGTAGCCCTTTGCGTTGAGCGCGACTGACATAAGTCCGCAGAACCAATCGTGGTCCGGCGATCTGCCGGGCCTCCATCAAATTTTTCTAGTAAATCAGGGAGTGGGGAATGACCAAAACAGCGTTGGTAACTGGGGGATCGCGTGGTATCGGCGCGGCAATATCGGAAGCACTAAAGGATGCCGGGTATAATGTCGCGGCAAACTATGCCGGTAATGACGAAGCTGCGAAAGCGTTTAGCGAGAAGACTGGTATCCCGACCTATAAATGGTCCGTGGCCGATTATCAGGCCTGCGTGGACGGGATTGCCAAGGTAGAGGCAGATCTCGGCCCGATTGATATACTGGTCAACAATGCCGGTATTACCCGTGACGCGATGTTCCACCGGATCACGCCCGAACAGTGGAATGAGGTTATCAATACGAACCTGAACGGTATCTTCAACATGACCCACCCGGTCTGGCCGGGCATGCGGGATCGCAAATTCGGCCGGATCATCAACATTTCGTCGATCAATGGCCAGAAGGGCCAGGCGGGGCAGTCAAATTATTCTGCCGCGAAGGCAGGCGACATCGGTTTCACCAGAGCGCTGGCGCAGGAAGGCGCACGTGCGGGTATCACCGTAAACGCCATTTGTCCCGGCTATATTGGTACGGAAATGGTCCGGGCAATTGACGAGAAGATCCTCAATGAACGGATTATTCCGCTGATTCCGGTCGGGCGTCTGGGTGAACCGGAAGAAGTTGCGCGCTGTGTAGCTTTCCTGGCATCCGATGATGCAGGGTTTATCACGGGCTCGACAATTTCGGCCAATGGTGGCCAGTACTTTACCTGATTGCGTCAAAACGCTGGTTTCTGGAAGGCCGGGGCAGTCCCGGCCTTTTTGGTATTGAATCAGTCCGTCACGCGAATGTAGTCGTCGCCACTGGTGTAGATTCCGGATGTGGAGTTCCGGCATGAATCCAAATGTTTCCGGTCTTCTGGCAATTGCGATGTGGTCGCTATTGGCGCTGCTGACGGTCGCCAGTGGCACGGTTCCGCCTCTGCAATTACTGGCCATGACCTTTTTCATTGGTGGATTGTCGGGTGCCGTAACCTGGATTTTCAGGGGATTTCCGACCGAGTTGACCGGTCTGCCGTGGCGAATGTGGCTTTTCGGAATTGCTGGCCTGTTTGGCTACCATTTCTTCTATTACACGGCACTCAGAAATGCGCCCGCCGCTCAAGCCGGACTGATCGCCTATCTTTGGCCGATGTTAATCGTGGTCGGGTCAGCTTTGTTGCCCGGTGAAAAACTGCGCTGGTACCATCTGGCTGGCACATTGCTGGGTTTCGGTGGAGCTGCAATTCTGCTTGCAGGTGACGGAAACCTGTTCGCCCTGTCAGGTTCGGCCTTTGGCTATCTTTCAGCTTTTGCATGCGCCTTCATCTGGTCGGCCTATTCGATCTATTCCCGGACCATGAAAGCGGCACCGGTCGACTGCGTCGCAATTTACTGCCTGGCTTCGGCGGTGTTGGCATTGATCTGCCATTTGTTGTTCGAGACCACCGTCTGGCCTAGAACGAGTGGAGAATGGCTGGCTATTGCCGGGCTTGGACTCATGCCGGTCGGCCTTGCTTTCTATGCCTGGGATTACGGCATGAAGCATGGCAATATCCAGCTTCTGGGCGGCGCCTCCTATCTGGCGCCGCTGGCTTCCACGCTGATATTGACGATCGCCGGTTTTGCCGAGCCACACTGGCAATTATTTGTCGCCTGCGTGATGATCATTGCCGGTGCGGTGGTGTGCTCGGGGAAATTCAGGATCTAATCAGAAGATCAAGCATTGTCCTTGCGTTTGCGAATTTCGGCGAAGACATCGGCATCGCTGGCGTTTTCCATGCCAAGATTCTTGCGGATTTGCGGATCAGCCGGTCTAAGAAACGGGTTGGTGCGCAGTTCGACGTCCAAAGTTGTCGGCAATGTGGCTTTATCTTGAGCTCGTAATGCCTCGATCTCGGCAGCCCTGGCGACCAGTTCGGCATTTGTGCCATCAACGGTGAGGGCGAACCTTGCATTGGCCAATGTATATTCATGGCCGCAGTAAATGGTCGTGTCCGAAGGAAGCTTTGTCAGTTTTTCAAGTGAATTCCACATCTGGTGGGGTGTTCCCTCAAATACTCGTCCGCAACCCAGCGCAAAGAGCGTATCTGCAGTGAAAACCACTTTTTGTGCAGGAAAATGAAAATTGATCATATCGAGGGTGTGGCCCGGCGTGGCGATGACATTGACGGTTTCGCCGGCAAACTGAAAGCTGTCGCCGTCGGACACTGTCTGATCCAGATTGTTGATTGACGGATTGTCCGGGCCTATCACCTGACAGCCTGTCTTTTCTTTTAGTGGCCCAACCCCTTGGGTGTGGTCGGCATGATGGTGGGTTACAAGGATATGCGTCAGTTTCCAGCCTTTCTCGTCCAATGCAGCAG
>JBCCEP010000230.1:0-6884 GCA_039030215.1 Pseudomonadota bacterium | reverse complement strand
GGTTCGTCCAAAATCAATAAATGCGGTCCGTCAAATGCGATGAGGCCAAGCAGAAGCCGGGCCTTTTCGCCGCCAGAAAGATCTTTTGCCTTGGTTTCCATCCGACCGGCATCAAGCCCCATCTGCGCAACGCGAGCCCGTACCTTTGCTTCCGGTGCGCCTTTCATCAGGGGACGCACATGATCGATCGGGGTTTGATCGGCCATCAAATCATCCAGTTGATGCTGGGCAAACATGGCGACCTTCAGATGTTGCGCCCGGGTGATCTGGCCCTCGACAAATTCCAGACGGTCAGCGAGTAGTTTGGCAAAAGTCGATTTTCCATTGCCATTGGCACCTAAAAGGGCAATCCGGTCATCCTGATCGATCCGAAGATCCATATTCCGCAAGACCGGATCATCCGGCGCATATCCCGCCTTGGTTTTCTCAAGCCGGATGATTGGCGAAGCCAGCAATTTTTCCGGTGCCGGAAACCGGATCGGTGCACTGGATTCGACAATCCCGAGACCAATCGGCTGCATTTTTTCCAGCATTTTCAAACGCGATTGAGCTTGCCTTGCCTTTGTTGCCTTGTAGCGGAACCGGTCAACAAAAGCCTGCATGTGCTTCCGCCGCGCTTCCTGCTTTGCATGCGCTTTTTGCGCCAGTTCGAGTTTTGCCGATCTTTGTTCGGCAAAGCTGTCATAGTTTCCGCGGTAGAATACCAGATGCCGCTGCTCAAGATGCAGAATTGAATTTACTGCCTTGTTCAGCAAATCCCGGTCATGGCTGATGATCAGCACTGTACCGTCATACCGCGAAATGAAGTTCTCCAGCCAGAGCGTGCCCTCAAGGTCGAGATAGTTGGTCGGCTCATCCAGCAGCAAGATGTCCGGGCGCGAAAACAGCACCGCTGCGAGCGCCACACGCATGCGCCATCCACCGGAAAACGACGAAGCAGGGCGTTGTTGCGCCTCATTGTCAAAACCAAGCCCTGACAGGATCGAGGCTGCGCGCGCATTACCCGCATAGGCATCGATATCGCCAAGACGTTCATGGATCCTGGCAATCATATCGGAATCGGTTTCGGTTTCGGCCTTGTCTAAGAGGTCTGCCCGCTCCTTGTCGGCGGCGAGCACGATGTCGATCAGGCTTTCTTCTGTGCCGGGAGCTTCCTGCGCAACCTGTCCCAGTCGCGTTTCCTTGGGAAGCGTTATCGATCCATCTTCCAGATCAAGATCACCGGTCATGGCCCGCAGCAGGCTCGTCTTGCCGCTTCCATTGCGGCCGACAAGTCCCGCCTTGGCGCCGGTCGGCACGACGGCGCTCGCGCCCTCAAGCAGCGGGCGTCCGGCGATTCTGAGCGTAATGTCACTTATTTGGATCATGCCCGCCTTTTGCGGCAAGCAACGTCATCGCGCAAGAGGCAAACGGACGGATTTGTTTCCACCAAGCCCGATCGTCAGCTAAACGACAATACCCGCATGCTTGGCGCCAGCATCGCTACGATGAAAATATAACAGATCCAGCGGCGGCGGATCTTCGCCCAGCACGGACAGGATCATATGTGCCTGCCCGCGGTGATGGGTCTGATGGTTGAACAAATGCGAAACCGCCGGAGCGAGGACCTGGGTAATATCGGCCGGGTTTGTAATCGTTCGATAGCTGAATTCCTTTTGTAAGGATTCGTCTGTAAGTGATTCAATCCAGTCAATAATCCGCTTGTCTTCTAGCTCGCGTTCGGCTCGAAGGCTGTCGAATTCCGTCTCCAGAATGGCGTCAAGCTCGTTGGGGTGGTCACCGGAACCGCTAAATCGCTTCATCCAGATCCGGTCGCCGACCAGGATATGATTGAGCGTTCCGTTCATCGAGCCAAAGAAGGCATGAACATTCTTGTTGTAGGCTTCAGGCGTCAGTTTTGCCGCTGCATCATAGAGTTCATTATTCGCCCAGGCATTGTAGGCGGCAAACATCTGAAAATGCGCTTTCATGACTTTACTCCCCATTACATGGTTCGGGCAGGCAGTTTTGGCGACAAGCTGCTTGCGGCAACTTCGCGCCGCGGCTATACAGCCGCCAGATTTGCTATTTCCCAAACAGACAGGTGAATGACATGGCCGTTGAACGGACCTTTTCTATGATTAAACCCGATGCCACAAAACGCAACCTTACCGGCGCGATCACCAAAATTTTTGAAGATGCCGGATTGCGCATTGTCGCTTCCAAGCGTGTGTGGATGAGCCTGCGTGAGGCAGAAGGCTTTTATGCAGTACACAAGGAACGTCCGTTCTTCGGCGAGTTGACTGAGTTCATGTCTTCCGGACCAACAATTGTACAGGTTCTCGAAGGCGAAAACGCCATCGCCAAAAATCGGGAAGTCATGGGCGCAACAAATCCTGCCGACGCAGACGAAGGCACCATCCGTAAACTCTTTGCCCAGTCGATCGGGGAGAATTCGGTTCACGGATCCGACGCGCCGGAAACTGCTGCCGAAGAGATCGCCTACTGGTTTTCGGAAACCGAGATCGTTGGCTAAATTGTAGACATCAACCAGACTAAAAGCCGGGGTTTTCGCCCCGGTTTTTTTTGGGAACCGGATGGCGCATGAACTACGCTTATCCCGGCTTGTTGAATCAGATTGTTAAGAACGGCCACATTTCAATCTACGAAAAATCTTCAAAACCCAAATTGAATCAGCCTGTTGAAGTACGGAATCAATTTGTCATAAACGCCTTGTAACAAGCTGAATTGAATCAGGTTTTCCATTGCTCAAGCGACTGTTCATCTGATTCCTTGGCGTCGACCCATTCCCCTGTGCTGCCATCGGCAAGATGTTCCCGCTTCCAGAAGGGCGCGCGCGACTTGAGAAAATCCATTAAGAAACTGGCTGCTTCGAACGCAGCCTGCCGATGGGCGCTGGCAGCAACTACCAGTACGATATTTTCGCCCGGCGCCACCTTGCCATATCGATGAATCACCTTCAGCCCGGTAATCGGCCAGCGCTCGATCGCCTGCTCTGCAATCCGGATGATCTCGGCTTCAGCCATGCCGGGATAGTGTTCAAGCTCAAGCGCGCTGAGTGCACCGTTCTCGTCGCGGCACAGACCCGTAAACGTCACCACCGCTCCCGTATTCTTGTTGCCCGAAGCGACCGATTTGATCTCCTCGGCGGTATCAAAATCTTCCCGCTGGATCTTGATGACGGGTGCGGTCTTCAAGCGTTCACCCTCCGGTCATGGGAGGAAAAAGTGCAATCTCGCTGGCCTTGCCAATGGCGGTATTGCGATCGGCGACATGCTGGTGATCGACCGCGACCTGGACAATGTCGTCCTTTTCGAGCGCGGACATATACTCGTCGCCCCTCGACTTCAGCCAGGTAAGAAGATCGCTGACTGTGGCTACTTCCGGCGGCAATTCGACGGTTTCGTGTTCCCGGCCAATCCGCTCGCGAATCCATGCAAAATAAACAAGCTTCATCGGGTTTACTCAATCACGTGTTTCAGCCCGGCCCGGAAATAATCATATCCGGTATATAGCGTGATGATCGCCGCAATCCATAAAAGTGTGATGCCGATCTCGGTGGTGTAGGGAAGGATTTTGTCACCCGCAGGTCCGGCCAGGAGAAATCCGATCGCAACCATTTGCACCGTGGTCTTCCACTTTGCAATCCAGGTGACCGGCACGCTCACTTTCAGCTCCGCCAGATATTCACGCAAACCAGATACCAGGATTTCCCTGCACAGTATGATGATTGCAGCCCATAACGACCAACCGGCGATCGTCTTCTCAGTATCGGCAGCCAACAACAACAGACAGGTAGCCACAAGCAATTTGTCGGCAATCGGGTCCAGCATGCGGCCGATCTGGGACGTCTGCTTCCAGATACGAGCAAGATAGCCGTCAAAGAAATCGGTCACACTGGCAATGATGAAGATTGCCAGGGCCGACCAGCGGGCAAAATCACTGGACTGCAGTTTGCCTTCAAGAAAGAAGCAAAGGACTACCAGCGGAACCGCCAGGATCCGCCCATAGGTCAGAATATTGGGCAGGGATAGCCAGTGGGCATTCACCCCGCTTTCGTTATCCATTTTTTCACCGGTGGTCATGTCATTCCAGCTTTTAGGATGCTTGGCCCAATACCTAACCGAACTCAGTGACATCTGCAATTTTAATGCGGGTCAAATTTTTAGTTGTCGACATCGCGCGTCTGCGCGATTCGCGGAACTCCATACCGCTCTGTCCGAATTTTCCGGGAGGTGATGACCAGGAAACAGGCTGGACCAGCGTTGCCGTGATCTTGGCCGTTCGATTTACGGCCAGTACTCTGACATCACTGTACTAGCCGGATTTCCTCTCTGCCCTTTTGACTACATCGCGCAGGCTTGCATTGATTCGGGTTTGCCAACCCTTTCCGCCGGACTTGAAATAGCTGACAATATCCGGATCCAGCATGATATTGACCTTCTGCTTGCGCGCTTCCGGCGCAAGTGCAGGGCGGCCGCGACCCCTTTTCAGCAAGGGTTCGGTCAACGGCGGATTGTCCGGGTCAGCCTCTGCGCCTCTGGATATAGCCATGTCCTCGGCATCACTCATCGCTTGGCGTGCTGCCTTGGCGCGCTTTAGCGCATCAGTTTTCGAGAAATTGTTCATAAGCACTAATCTCCCTTTTATTTGCCTCGCGAAGTGAAATAACGCGGATTGTGTCATTTCGAATTGTATAAACAAGCACGTACACACGAACATCGATAAAGCCAATCGCGATCAGGCGAACCTCGCCATAATCGCGGCGATCATCACGAATATACATGGCCGTTTCACGTTCGAAACGGGTAACATCGGAGAACGGAACACCATGATTTCTAAGGTTTTTTAACGCCTTATCGTCGTCCCATTCGAATTTGCCACCCGCCCAAGTCACGGATTTAATATAGGGATATTAAATAAACAAAACAAGAATTTTTATAGAGATATTTATTCACAGTCGGCCAACAGGACAATGACCGGACAGCTCACCCCTTCTCATGGAAATAATTGTAGATCGACTGCGCCATTTGTTCCGAAATGCCTTCAACAGCCTTCAGGTCGGAGAGCGCTGCACGGCGAACCGCCTTGGCCGTGCCGAAATGGTGGAGCAGGGCCCGTTTGCGGGCTGGTCCGATCCCCGGTACTTCGTCCAGCGGGTTTGAGACCATCTCTTTTTTCCGCCGAGCTCGGTGCGTACCGATTGCAAAGCGATGTGCCTCATCCCGCAAACGCTGCACGAAATACAGAACCGGGTCTCTCACGGGCAGCGTGAAAGATTCCTTTCCGGGCACGAAAAAGCGTTCCCGCCCGGCATCGCGGTCGGGGCCTTTTGCAATTCCTGCCACGGCCACTTGATCAGAGATTCCCAATTCTTCCAGAACCGCAATACCTGCGTTCAGCTGTCCGATTCCGCCATCGATCAGGATCAGATCCGGCCAGGCGGGCATAGCGCTCTCCTCAATCGGTTCATCCTCCTCTGTAGTGTCCGACGGGTCCTGCTTCGGTTCTGCTTCCTTGATCAGCCGGGAAAATCGTCGGGTCAGGACCTCATTCATCATGCCGTAATCGTCTCCCGGCGTAATGCTCTCCGATTTGATGTTGAACTTCCGATAGTTGTTCTTGGCAAAGCCCTCGATACCGGCAACGATCATCGCGCCAACCGCATTTGTGCCCATGATGTGGGAATTGTCATAGACCTCGACACGTCTGGGCGGGCGTTCAAGTCCGAACACCTCGGCCAGGCCGGCAAGCAATTTCGCCTGGGAGGAGCTCTCCGCCAGTCGCCGTCCCAGCGCCTCCCGGACATTCATCATCGCGTGGCCGACAAGCTCTTTCTTTTCCCCACGCTTGGGCGTCGATACCACTACCTTGTGTTCTGCCTTCAAAGAAAGCGCCTCGCTCAACAGTGCGCCGTCTTCAACCTCGTGCGACAGGAGAACCAGTCTCGGCGGCGGCTTGTTGTCATAGAACTGGGCAAGAAACGCACTGAGCACTTCTTCAGGATCAAGTGACTTGTCCGCCCGCGGAAAATAGGCCCGGTTTCCCCAGTTCTGGCCGGTGCGGAAGAAGAATACCTGGATGCAGGTAATCCCGCCCTTTTGTTCCACCGCAAAGACGTCGGCATCCTCAATTCCGTGCGGATTGATGCCCTGATGGCTGGTGACATGGGAAAGCGCGGACAACCGGTCCCGGTAGACCGCTGCCCGCTCATAATCCAGCGAAGCGGCCGCATTCTCCATTTGCTTGGCCATGGATTGCTGTATCTCGGTGCTTTTTCCGTTCAGAAACCGCGAAGCATCCGCGACAAGTTCGCCATAGTCATAAAGGTCGATCTCACCGGTGCACGGCGCCGAACAGCGTTTGATCTGATAAAGCAGGCAGGGCCGGGTTCTGCTGTCATAAACCGAATCCGTACAGGTCCTCAAAAGGAACGCCCGCTGCAGCACATTGATTGTCCGGTTGACTGCACCTGCGGAAGCGAATGGACCAAAATATTTCCGGTTCTTTATCCGCGCACCGCGGTGCTTGAATATGCCGGGCGCGGCATGATCGCTGGTAATCACGATATAGGGGAAGCTCTTGTCATCGCGAAGCAATACATTGAAACGCGGGCGTAAGCGCTTGATTAGATTCGCTTCCAGAAGAAGCGCCTCACTTTCGGTATGGGTCCGGACGAACTCCATCGTCGCGGTCTCATGGACCATCCGCGCGATCCGATTGGTATGTCCGCCTGCCTTGGCATAGGAGGTTACGCGCTTCTTCAGATTTCGCGCCTTGCCGACATAAAGTACATCTCCTTCGGCGTTGAACATGCGGTAGACACCCGGTGAATTGGGCAATCGTTTTACAAAATCCGAGATAATTTCAACGCCGCTCCGTCC
>JBCCEP010000229.1:0-6899 GCA_039030215.1 Pseudomonadota bacterium | reverse complement strand
GGCTGCTGTAAGTGTCTTGCGGATCATTTGTCTTTCCCTTCCGAGGATTTTGTAATCAAGGACACCGTGTCCTTCCGATGACCTCAAGATAGGCAAGCCAATCCATCCTCGATGTGCATTCAGACACAAAGAATGCACACATGGGGGTTTTGCGTGAAAAATCCCTAGAGACGGCGGCCAGATTCCTGATTTGACGATAACCTGTTTATCCACATATCCACCGCTGGCTGTGGACGAAAATTCAAAGGATTCGACATTTGATCCGAGGTAAGGCAGCATTTGTTTGTGAGCCACAGATAGCGCTTTCGGCAAAGGCGAACTAGGTGGAGTTACTCACTCCGTGCGCGGCGCAAGGCGATGTTCTGCCTTTGGTAGGGCAACACTGAGCGGTAACCGCGGGCCACATGGGATGCACCGGACGTAGATGCATATGGGACTGGTGTACCGGTAAACTGTAGAACGGCGGCTAATCCGTAACTGCAGCATGGCATCAGGGTACTTTGTATTCTGGAGTTATGGGACTGGGACGTTTCTTCTGGAAACATTCTGTCCGTTGTCGAAATCGGTTTTCGTTTGGCGGAATGCCTTAATGGTTTTTATGCCAGGCTGATGAACCAGATTTGACGCAGGGAGGCGATGACGAGAGTTGTCGCCTTTTCTGTGTTTGCATCATGCTATCTATGTCGCATCCCTACATCGGTCATCGGCTGATCCTGTCCAGGCAGGTTTTTATCTTCGAAGTGACAAGAATCGCGCAGAGTTGTCGGGAATTTCGTTTAATTCGGTCGCCTGACCGTATCCTTTCCCCAAGATGCCATCGAAGATGGCCCTGATACAGTCAGGCGCCTTTACTCCCTATCCGCACGCATCCAGTAGGCACGACATGATCTGCCGTGTTGCCGCTGGCAAATCGCCTTGTGCCTTCCTACCCCACGATGACGCGCGATTGGGGAGTTCTGGTGTTGGACTATCCAAAGTTTTCCGCGCTCCTTCTCAGTTTAGAGCCCGCTTTCCGACGTTTCGCCTACCGTGGGTCATGGCAGATTGTCGGCCAAATATATATCGGTTCCAATTTGTTCGAGGGCGTGAACGATCTGGACACCCTTGCAATGGGCGCGCAGGACTCGCACTGCGCTTCGAGCAATGTGTCCGGTATTCTGGCTGATCACCGCGTCGATTGTCCCGTCCTGCAACGCCTTGCGCACCGGATCCGACAATTCATGCAATATGACAATCAGATCTTCGTCCAGCGCTTTGTCGTAAAGCGCATCCAGAATGCCGGAATTTCCCGCCGCGATGGAGTATATCCCGACGAGTTCGTCGTGGTTTTGCAGGAATTTTTCGGTGATTACCCGATTTTTTTCATGCCGGCTGGCGCCCTCTTCAACCGGTAACAGGCGCAAATTGGGAAAATTGGATTGAAGGACCTGCTCGAATCCCAGCCGGCGATCGATGTGATCGCGTTGTCTGTGTGAACCGATAATCATCCCGACATTGCCGCTCCTGTTGGCGGCAAATCGGCCCATTAAAGTACCGGCAACCCGGCCCGCGGCCATATTGTCAATTCCGACAAAGTGATGCCGCATCGATGTTGGAATATCTGCAACTAGGGTCACGACCTTCAGGTTTCTGGAAACCGCGCGATCAATCGCCGAACGCACACCAGGAACATCGACGGCAAATAGCGCAACCCCGTCAAAATCATCCGGCGATATTGCATCCAATTCCCGGATCAGTTCTGTTCCGTCAATAAGGTCGATACCGATAATTTCGATCAGGACATCAACATCATCGACAGCGGCTGGCGCGGCGAGCGCGGCCTGGACCATTTCATCGGCGAAACTCGTGTGAAGATGTGGTAGGAGAAACGCGAACCGCATCACTGGCTTGGGCCGGCTTGACAGTGACTCCGGGATTTTTCCGAAGTTCAACTCGTGTATTGCTTCGCGGACTTTTTTCTTGGCACGCTCGCTAATGCCGTCGCGTTCATGCAGCACACGGTCGACGGTTGCTGTACTGAGCCCGGCTCGTTTGGCAACATCTCGAAGCGTCGGTTTGGCCATATGTCCTCCTGGCTCAAAATTACCGGCTCGATTTTTTCCAGGCAAGGTTTTGATGATGCGAAATCATCTATTTATTGAGGTAATAACATCAATAAATGAGGTTATCATGGCTAATAAATGATTGATTCAATTTATTTCATGCCATTTCAACGAATGCCGACCATGATCGAATCATGATAGTTGGTGCTTTAATATCGCGACGACAACGGCTGATGATTGAAGATTGCCGATGCCGGTTTTTATGTGGCGCATTTACTTGACAGGGCGTCATCTCTTCCGGCAATTCACCAAGACAATCCCGAGATTTCAAATGAAAGTTTGGCCGGTGTTACATATTGCAGGCGCAACACAGTTCCGGAGAACTACATGCTGCTGAACTTCCTGGCATTCGAAAGGCCTATCAAATGAGCGAAGTTATTATTGCGCCTTCAATACTATCAGCCGATTTTTCCAGATTGGGCGAAGAGATTGAAGCTGTTGAGCGGGCGGGAGCCGACTGGATACACATTGACGTAATGGATGGGCACTTCGTTCCGAACATCACATTTGGCCCACCGGTTATAAGGGCTGTCCGCAATCGGACAGACAAGATATTCGACTGCCACCTGATGATCGAACCCTGTGATCCCTATCTCGGCGCCTTTGCAGAAGCGGGGTGCGACATCATTACGGTACATGCAGAAGCAACCACCCATCTCGACCGCTCCTTGCAGGCTATTAAGCAACTGGGCAAGAAGGCCGGCGTTTCACTGAATCCGTCGACGCCGGAGAACGTGATCGAGTATGTGCTGGATCGACTGGACCTGATTTTGTTGATGACGGTCAATCCCGGTTTTGGCGGCCAGGATTTCATCCCTTCCGTTGTCGACAAGACTGCCCGCATCAAGCAGATGATTGGCAATCGTCCGATTGATATTGAAATCGATGGCGGCGTAACCGCAGAGACCGCACCGCTGGTAACCGCGGCGGGTGCCAATGTGCTCGTTGCCGGGTCGGCAATCTTCAAGGATGGTTCGCAGGAAAATTATGCCGCTAATATCCGGGCCATTCGGGATGCATGTTGAAATCATACGCAACGAAATCGCAGCGGGCGTGATCACATCGACGCTATGTTATATACTTACCATCTGCTCCAATTGGTGCCAACGACACGCAACAGGAATTTGGCAGTCATGAAGATAGGTATCCTGAAGACCGGAGAAACGCCTGCGGAATTGATAGAGGAATTCGGCAGCTATCCGGAAATGTTCGAGCAATTGCTGGATGGACACGGATTTTCTTTTGCGTCCTACAATGTTGAATCAGGTGAATTTCCACAAAGCTGCCTGGATTGCGATGGCTGGCTGATTACCGGTTCCCGCCATGGCGTTTATGATGGGTTTGCCTGGATCGAAAAACTTGAGGAATTCATCAGGCAGGCGTGGACCAGCAAGGTTCCGATGGCGGGCATCTGTTTTGGTCACCAGATAATGGCGCAGGCATTGGGCGGCAGGGCCGAAAAATTTTCCGGTGGCTGGAGCGTTGGTCAGCAACAATATGAACTACCTAACGGTGGCAGCATCACGCTGAATGCCATGCATCAGGACCAGGTGACGCTGTGTCCGCCGGATGCAAAAACAATTGCTACCAGCCAGTTCTGCGAGTTTGCAGCACTTTCCTATGGAGATATTGGCATAAGTTTCCAGGCGCATCCCGAATATAGCAATGTCTTTGAACGGGAATTGATCAAATTGCGCGCCGGAACAGTTGTTCCCGAGGAACTGGCACAGGCAGCGCTGTCATCGTTTCAACATCAAAACGATAATGCGGTTATAGCGGGTCAGATTGCGCAGTTCTTCCTTGCCGCGGCCCGGCACAAGGCCGCTTAAACCCCTCTTCGACCCGTTGCCGCTTCAACCCTTTGTTGAAAATTTGGCATCAAGCTGAAATGATGAAGGCTTCCTGAAAGATAGTCTGTGGCATCTTTTGGCGGGAGCATCATGGGAGGTCGTATTGCCAAACAAGTTTGAAACCGGTCTCGGTCGGAATCCGGCAAATTATCAACCGTTGACACCGATTGTGTTTCTCGAACGTGCCGCTTCGGTCTTTCCTGACCAGATAGCAATCATTCATCAATCCAGCCAATTGACCTACCGGCAGTTCTGGGATCGCTGCCGGCGAATGGCCTCGGCACTCGCCAAACGGGGGATCAAAAAGGGCGATACAATTACCGTAATACTCCCAAATACACCGGCAATGCTGGAAGCCCATTTTGCCGTGCCGATGACAGGTGCCGTTCTTCACTCGCTCAATACGAGGCTGGATCCGGCGATCATCGCATTTCAGATCGACCACGCTGAATCAATCATGATGATCGTCGATCGGGAATTTTCGAAACTTGTCGCCGACGCCCTAAAACTAAGTAAAACAAAACCGCTGATCGTCGACTATGATGATCCCCATCACGGTGAGGACGCGCCCTATCCCAAGCAGGATCCTATCGGAACGCTGGACTATGAAGCACTGGTCAGCGAAGGCGAGGAGGATTTCTCCTGGCGGCAGCCCGATGACGAGTGGGATGCCATCTCGCTGAACTATACATCGGGAACCACCGGAAATCCGAAGGGTGTCGTCTACCACCATAGAGGCGCGGCGTTGATGGCTTATAACAATACCATCCATGCCAACATCACACCGCGTTCGGTCTATCTCTGGACGCTGCCGATGTTCCATTGCAATGGCTGGTGTTTCCCCTGGACGCTTGCATTGACCGCCTCGACTCATGTCTGCCTGCGCTGGGTACGCGCAAAGGCGATGTACGATGCGATCGCCGATCATGGTGTTACCCATCTGTGTGGCGCGCCAATTGTAATGTCCACCTTGCTGAATGCACCGGATGATGAAAAACGTGAATTCGGCCAGACGGTCTCGTTCAATACTGCAGCCGCGCCACCGCCGGAATCGGTGTTGTCAGGCATGGCAAAGGCAGGGTTTGAAGTTACCCATCTATATGGATTGACGGAGACTTATGGGCCAGCGGTCGTAAATGAATGGAAACCGGAATGGGACTCTCTGCCGATGGAAGACCGCAGCCGGCTAAAGGCAAGACAGGGTGTTTCCTACGCCGGTCTGGACGCGGTCGAGGTGATTGATCCCGAAACCATGCAAATGGTTCCACCCGATGGAGAGACCGTCGGCGAAATCATGTTTCGCGGCAATATCGTGATGAAGGGTTACCTCAAGAATGCAGCAGCAACGGAAGAAGCGTTTTCCGGCGGCTGGTTCCATTCGGGCGATCTGGGCGTGAAATATCCGGACCATTATCTGCAGATCAAGGATCGGTCAAAGGACATCATCATTTCCGGTGGGGAAAACATTTCCTCAATCGAGGTCGAAGACGCAATCTATATGCATGACTCGGTCTCGGCTTGTGCGGTAATTGCTCAACCAGATGAAAAATGGGGTGAGACACCGGTCGCCTTTGTTGAAACCAAACCTGGAAGCACGGTCGATGAAGCCGGGATAATTGAACATTGCAAGGCAAGACTTGCCCGTTTCAAATGTCCGAAAAATGTAATATTTGGGGAAATACCGAAGACATCGACCGGCAAGATACAGAAGTTCAAACTGCGCGAGATGATCAAGCCTCCGGAGAACAAGCAAAAATGAACCATGACAGTTATGAAGACGCCTATATCCGGGGCATCCTCATGGGTGTCCGCACCGTAGCGATTGTCGGCGCCAGCGCCAACAAGGTCAGGCCGTCTTATTTCGTGACGACCTATCTGGATTCCAAGGGTTTCGACGTGATCCCGGTAAACCCGGGAAGGGCCGGCCAGCAAATTGCAGAACTGGATACGGCAGGCTCGCTTGCTGATATCGACAGACCGGTTGATCTCGTGGACATTTTTCGTAAGTCCGATGCCGCAGTTGGCGTCGTCCAGGAGGCATTGCAAATGGATCCGCTGCCGAACGTGATCTGGATGCAGTTAGGCGTAAAGAACTATGATGCTGCTCGACTTGCCGAAGAAGCCGGATTGAAAGTCGTCATGAATCGATGCCCGAAAATCGAATATGCAAGGTTATGTGGTGAGATCGGCTGGTCAGGGGTAGCTTCTGGTGTAATTACTTCCCGAAAACCAAAGCTCCTGAAGGGAATACAGCGCTTCAGCATCGCCAAGTGACAAGTAACCCGGCCATCTTGTCAGAACCTGGCTGCGGTTGAACGTCTATTGGCATCGATCTCACAGATTGTGACAAAATGAGCCCTTCCGGGAACTTGTCAAACCATGGATAAAGCCGGCAATTCGTAAACGCTCCCGCCTGCCGGATTTTAATATTGAGAGGAAATGAGTAATGACCGAAAGAAAACCGGGCTTCTCCACGCTGGCGGTTCATGCCGGATCGGTACCTGACCCGGCAACAGGTGCGCGCGCAACACCAATCTATCAGACAACCAGCTTCGTCTTCGAAGATGTCGACCAGGCGGCGGCACTGTTTGGGCTGCAGGCTTTTGGCAACATCTACACAAGGATCACAAATCCCACGACAGCAGTTCTGGAAGGTCGCATAGCCTCACTGGAAGGTGGAACCGCAGCGCTGGCCGTTGCTTCCGGTCACGCTGCACAATTGGGTGTCTTCCACACGCTGATGCAGCCGGGTGATGAATTCATTGCCTCGACCAAACTTTATGGCGGCTCGATCAACCAATTCAACCAGTCTTTCAAGAATTTCGGCTGGAACGTGAAATGGGCCGATCCCGATGATATTGCCTCGTTTGAAAATGCGCTCTCGCCGAAAACCAAGGCAATCTTTGTTGAAAGCATTGCCAATCCCGGCGGGATCATTACCGATATG
>JBCCEP010000228.1:0-6917 GCA_039030215.1 Pseudomonadota bacterium | reverse complement strand
TTACTGCCAGTTTCATATTGCGTATTCTTTCTTGAGGTTCTTGTAAGCATCGAGCGCGCGGTCTCGAGCGGCCTTGTGATCGACAATCGGAAAAGGATAGGAAGTGCCCATCTGTATTCCTGCTTCTTCCTGCACATGCTCCGGCGCGAGCCAGGGCTCGTGAAGGTATTTGTCCGGCAGACCGGATAGTTCGGGCACCCATTTCCTGACATAGGTTCCGTCAGGATCGAACTTTTTTCCCTGGATGATCGGATTGAATATACGGAAATAGGGGGCAGCATCGGCACCGGAGCCGGCTACCCATTGCCAGCTTGCTGTGTTGCTGGCCGGATCGGCATCCACGAGCGTGTCCCAGAACCAGCGCTCGCCAACCCGCCAATCCACCATGAGATGCTTGATCAGGAAGGAAGCCGTCACCATGCGCACCCGGTTGTGCATGTAGCCGGTATGCCAGAGTTCCCGCATCCCGGCATCCACCAATGGATAACCGGTCTTGCCCTTCTGCCACGCTTTAATATCCCGGGATTCCTTCAACCACGGAAAATCATCAAAACTGGAATTGAAGTTCTGCCAGCCCAATGAAGGGAAATGATAAAGGAGATGATAGGAAAATTCGCGCCACACCAATTCCTTGCAGAACTTCAGCTTGTCGTTCTCCGGTGCATCCGCCTCAACAGCTGCATGCCATAGCTGATAGGGCGACACCAGGCCGTAGCGAAGATAGGGTGAGAGGCGCGAGACATTTTTCTTCGCCGGAATATCGCGTCCCTTGGCATAACCATGAAGGCCGTTTGCAACAAACTCGTCTAGGCAGTCCTGCGCGCCGGATTCACTTGCATCCCAAGTCTCGCGAAGTCCCGATGCCCAATCCGGTCTGGTCGGCAGCAGGGCAAAATCATCGATCTCCAGCGAACCAATTCCATCCATTCCGGTCATCTGTACGGGCTTGGGTAATACCGGGCGTGGTGCCGGTTGGCGTTCGAAGGCACGCCAAAAGGGGCTGTAGACCTTGAAGGGTCCTCCGGCGGCTGTCAAAATTTTTGAGGGCTCATGCAGGAGGGCTGCCTGGAAGCTTCTGGCTTCAATTTTATCCTCTGTGAGCGTGGATTTTATGTTGATGTCGGTCTTGATCCCATATTGGGTGTAGCGCCTGTTCCAGTAAACGCTGCCGGCGCCATGCCTTGAAACAAGTCCCTGCAATATCTCGAGCGCGTCACCTTCGGCCAGTATCAGTCTTGCTCCCAGTGTTTTCAGATTGGCATCAAGGCTTTTCAGTGCGTGGTGCAGCATCCATTTTTGTGCGCCACCCAGGTGAGCATGCTCGGGAAGATTCGTTTCGAAAATGAACAAGGGAATAATCGGCCTGTTCTGGCTTGATGCATATTCCAGCGCCGGATTGTCCGCTATTCTTAAATCATCGCGGAACCAGACAATTGCCGGAGCATTATCTGGCCGGTCATGGGAATTGCTGGAAAGTGGGGTATTTGCAAGCATTTAAAGTACCGGTAATCCGACCATTCGTTCAAGATGAACCCTGTAGGCGGCTGAAATTCAATGCGAAACAGTGTTTTCGCTTATTTATCAACATGGAATACGTGCTGAAGGCGCCATCGGATCACTCCAGATCACTGCCAATCCTTGCCATTTTCACTGGGCTGCGACAGGTGAAAATTTTGTATGCAGCAGGTTCTGGTAAAACTGATCCATGTTGAACGGTGCCAACGCCAAGCAGGCTTTCATCAGGTGTCGCGCCTCGGCTTCGTTTCCGGTATCGCATGCATCGAGCAGCTTCCTGTGAACGCCGGCCAGTTCCTGCCAATCAGCAGTTTGACCCAGCTCCTCATCGCCTACCAAGGCATATAAAGCCGCGGGCTTGCTCTTGCCCTTCAGTGCGATCGAACCGGCTTCGAGCATGGCAAATCCGGGGCATTGTTCAGCTGTGGATTGCGAGATCAGCAAAGGCCAGCCAACGGCCTTGCAGGAAGATTCGATCCGTGAGGCTACATTGACCGTGTCACCAATCACGGAATAGTCAAAACGAGCATCCGACCCCATATTCCCGACGCAGCCCTCACCAGTATTCAGGCCAATGCCTATCTGAACATCGCCAAGGCCCTTGTTTTCGGCTTTGAACCCAAATGCATCTTCGGCGTTCAACCTGTCGACAGTTTCCAGCATTATCAATGCTGCGCGGGCGGCTTTCTCGGGATGGTTTTCGACATCCATCGGCGCATTCCAGAAGGCCATGATTGAATCACCGATATATTTGTCGATTGCGCCTTCGCGCTGCAGGATTACTTCCGACAGGGGAGACAGCAGGCGGTTCAAGAAGGTCACCAATTCTTCCGGCGACAGCTTCTCCGATATTGGCGTAAATCCGCGAATGTCCATGAACAGCAAGGTCAGTTCCCTGATTTCACCACCGAGCTTCAGGGAATCGGGATTGTTTTCCAGTTTTGCCAGCAGATCAGGCGCGAGATAACGCTGGAACGCGCCGCGAACGAAACGCTTCTCTTTTTCCGTGAAGGCAAAAAGCAGCAAGACAGTCAGCAGGAAGATTGCGCCGCCTGCCAGCATTGGAAACAGCGGGTCGATTAACAGGCCGTATTGAGTGAAGGCGAACCAGCTGGTTCCCAGGACAACTGCTGAAAATACCAATCCAAACAGGGCAGCAGTCAGCGCACCGGTAAATGGCAGGATTGTCACGATCAGCACTGTTGTCAAAATCATCGCGGCGATTTCTGCACCCTTTGCCCAATCCGGCCGGTTCAGAAATTCTCCTGACAGAATCTGGTCGACGATCTGGGCATGCATGAATACGCCCGGAACGCTTTCACCCAGGGCGGTCACCCTGATGTCGCGCAAACCTGAAGCAGAAGCGCCAATGAAAATGATGTGGCCTTCCAGCAGGGGTCGCAGCTTTTCACTGTCATCAGCGAGCAAGTCCTTGGGGGAGATATAGAGGGAAGGGTCGTTTTTCGTGAAATAAATCAGCATGTTGCCGGATCCATCGACCGGCACTTCGAAGTCGCCAACCTTGAAATGGGTCATTTCCAGGTCTTGCGTTTGGTATTCGCCGCTTGCTGCTGTTGTCCTCAGAACGTAGCTGCCGACACCCTGAACGACGCGGAGCGCTTCGGGGGCCAAAGCCGGGTAGATTTCAGCGCCATCAGTAAAGAACATGGGCACGCGCCGGACGACATCATCGCTGCTGACAGCCAGTGTTATCGATCCGTTTCCGAGCGCGGCGTCCTGGAAGATTGGAAGGCTCATAACACTGGATTCGATCGGTTGAAGGACCGGTTTGGGATCGCCTCCTAGCATCGCAAATCCTGCCTTGATTTGCGGCAGGCCCATCGCCGACTGGTTTGAATTGAAGAATCCCAGGACCGTCGGCATGTCTTCCATTGCCTTGGCCAGGATCGCGTCGTTTTCAGGCAGTCCAGACAGAAGTTCCTGTAAACCTGTCGCGATCGATGCGTCGGTTTGCGACATGTGACGGAGAAACTCGCCGGGACCGGTTCTGTCGGGCTCTGAAAACACCATGTCGAAAGCCACGGTCAGCGCGCCAAGTTCCCGCAGACGATCCACAATCTGTGCAATTGTCGTCCTTGGCCAGGGCCATTGACCGAACTCGGCAATTGATTGCTCGTCAATATCGATGATGCGAATCGGCTGCCCAAGTGCCTTTCGAGGGTGAATACGCTGATAGGTGTCGAATGTGATATCGCGGACGGATTTAAGCGCCGGAGGATCGCTCAGACGCCAGTTCCAGGCCGCAATCAGCGCGACCAGGGCAATCAACAGAACGGTTAGGGTCTTGCTGTTAAAAAAGCGCATAAGGCATCCGCAATTGAACCTTGGCGGGACGTTATGCCACTGGTCAGATTTTGTCCAACAAGTCGCGTTATTGGCAAGGGATATTGCCAGCAGAAATTTCAATCACAGTTTGTAGTGTGGCTTTGACAGGTCTTGCAGCTTGGGGTATTTGGAATGGATGGGGCTCATCTGGCTGAAACAGCCGCGACAGAGCATAAAAATGCTATCGCTGTCCGTTCAAAAATGGTGAGACATCAAATGAGCAAGTGTAACGTGTATTCAGAAACGGCAGATCCCAGAATTTGCCGCAAATTAAAAAATATTCTCAAAATTGGCGCAGTGGCAGCCCTGCTTCCCGCTGCAGGTGTTCCGAACGCCGCCGCAGAAAAAGTCGGTGAGACCGTTGTTGTCCGCAACACGGTATCCGCCGATGGAAGCGCTGCGGGCGCTCGAACTTTGGCGGTGGCCGATCCGGTCAGTGCGGCCGAGGTAATTTCGGCGTCGGTAGATTCGCATGGTGAATTGCGACTGAATGATGAGTCATTGGTCATCGTCGGGGAAAATTCCTCGGTGTCGCTGGATGACTTTGTCGTTGCTGAAGGCGGCAATTTCCAAACCGGTACGTTAAGGGTGGCCAGAGGTGCCTTCCGGTTCATTACCGGAAATTCGAACAGTAATGCGTTTAAAATCAAGACCCCGCTGGCTGACATCGGTGTCCGGGGAACGGTGTTTGACGTCTATGTCGACGGAGTTTCAGGAAACACAAGGGTTGTGCTGTTTAGCGGCGCCGTCAATGTTTGTACGCAAGGCGGCAGTTGCGTATTGGCACAACGGTCCTGTGACGTTGTTGAAGTGGCGTCAGGAGAGCAGATCGGTTTTGCGCCGTTTCTGAGGAGTGCCGGGCGAAGCCGTGGAAATGAAAGAACCCAGTTTGGCTTGACCGAAAATCAGGGACGCTTCAGCCGCCAGTGGCGGGCACAGACCAGCATCTGCAATGCTCGGGCTGCGCAGGAGTCGCGGGACGGTATAATTGAGGCTGATGGGCAGGAGCCCGAAGATTCGCCAGATATTCCGGATTCGCCGAGCAGGGGCGACTATAGCGACGACGTATGTGGTAATTGCCAATAGCTAAAATTGGTCACAGGAGCAGCTGGTAAGTATCTCAAGCCTGCTGCTTCACCCGTACTGGTAAGTTCATCAGATCGACCGACATGCCTTCTCGGGCCATGCCGCTCGCCGGGTGGACCTTTTTGATGTGCCGTTCCATCTTATCGACTTCGTCGTCGGTCCGGAACGGCATGTGGTGAACCCCCAGCATTGCACCGGCATTGGCGGTCTCGCGCAAACGCAAAGCTTCTTCCCAAGTTGAGTGCCCGTAACCGACGAAATCCGGAAGTTCCTCGTCCGTCAAACTCGTGTCATAGGCGAATAGATCGACATCGGTGATCAATTTGATGATGTCCTGGTTCGGTTTACCGGGAACGTGTTCCGTGTCGGTTACAAACGCAAATGACCTGCCTTGGAAATCGATACGGTAAGCTGTTGCGCCACCTGGATGATTGAGCGGAGCTGTGCGCAGCTTGATGCCGTCTCCCAGATCAAATTCTGCACAATCGGGGATATCGCAATAGGTGATGTCGGCGGTAAATATTCCGGGGCCGACGGGGAAATAGGGGCGGCGCATTAAGCCTTTCATCGCGTCTTCGGCAGACTTTGCGCCATCGAGCTGTCCCATCCAGACATTCACCTTGAAGTCGGGCAGGAAGAATGGCGCGAAAAAAGGTGTGCCTTCGACGTGATCGTAATGGACATGGGTGAACATCAGATCGAGTTTGCGCACCCGGTTCTGAGCGATCAGCTTGCTGCCGAGTTCGCGTATGCCGGTACCCGCATCGAAGACGATAACCCGATCGCCGCACTTCAGCTCCGCGCAGATCGTGTTCCCGCCAGTCCTTTGAAACTCAATTCCCGGTGAAGCAAGCGTTCCGCGAACGCCCCAGAATGTCAGACGGAATTCTGTATTTCGTTCTGAAGACAAAGTTCGGATTTGCTCCACTTATTCATCCAGTCTGTGCATGGTGTCCGACAAACTGCTTTGTTGTTGTTCGCACAAATCAGGCAGATTTCTGCTGCTCGATTTCGCGACGGGCATTTGTAAGTTCCGCTGTGGTATTGGACAGTCGCAAGGCCAGTTCGCGCATCACCTGGATGCCCAGTTTCGGGAAATCCATGATCAGGCCCAGGAAATGTTCCTTCTTGATTTTGAGCACTACGAGCTCGCCGTTGGCACGGACTGTTGCCGTCCGTGGCACATCGCACAAAATTGCAATCTCGCCAATAACTGCGTCTTCCTTTGCGTTTGCGACGACAATTTCGCCGCCATCTGTCTCGACTACAATGTCCGCTGAACCCTTAACAACGACATAAGCTGCATCTCCGACCTCTCCCTGTCTGAAAATAGCCTGCCCGTCATTGTAGATCATCCTGTCGGACGCAAACGCAAGAAGTTTTAGTTTTGCCGGATCGATTGCCGCAAAAAGCGGAATACGCCGTAAAAGATCTACTTCATCGCTCAGCGTTGCCATTTCGAACTTCCTCTTCGTTCATCATATGGGTACTGACATGCCAAATACCGAATCTGAGATATCAACCGCCTGTCAATTCCGAGTAATCTGACGAATTTTCCTTCAACTCATCCGGTGTACCATCAGCGACGAGCACACCCTGCTTAAATACCAGCACGCGTTCAAACATCTTCGAAAATGATAGATTCATTGGCACCCAGATGACACCAAATTTTTCACCATCACTGCCTTTGGATTTTGCCAGTACCGTTTCCATGATTTTTTGTTGCGATTTGCCGTCAAGGGAATTGAGCGCCTGATTTACAATCAGGAAATCTGGTCGCTTGAGTAACGCCCGCGCCATATGGAGTTTCTGGCGCTGTGTTTCCGATAATCGCTTGCCACCGGTTCCAATGTTGTATTCCAGCCCGATACGGAAGATGTCGTCGGTCAAATCCATCTCGGCGAGCAATTGGCGGATTGCATTGGTGACCCGCTCGGTCCCTTCAGCCACGCCCGGTTTGCAGACAACGT
>JBCCEP010000227.1:0-6917 GCA_039030215.1 Pseudomonadota bacterium | reverse complement strand
GATTTATCCGAGAAGGCAATCTCGGAGATCAAGGAGCAGCTGGCATGAACGAACAACATTCCCTTGAACGCTATGAAGCAGCCGACTTTATTAATCGGACCCATAAGCCAATTCCGCGAAGCTATGGTGATGCACTCCTGGCAGCTGCGAAAAAAGACAAACGCATTGTTGCATTAACTGCCGATCTATCCACGCCGACCGAAACCGATATCTTTCGAGATGAACTGTCCGACCGGTACCACAATGTCGGCATTGCAGAAGCAAACATGATCGGGATTGCCAGCGGCATGGCCCGTACCGGTGAAATTCCGTTCGTACACACATTTTGTGCGTTTGCGACCAAGCGCTGTTACGACCAGATCACCATGCAGGCTGCCTATCCGAACCTGCCAATCAAGATTGTGGGTTTTCTTCCCGGTGTCGCGACACTTCTGGGTGTATCGCATCAGGCAATCGAGGATGTCGCAATTATGCGCGCGATTCCTAACATGCTGGTCATCGATCCGTCAGGGCCGGAATATCATGCCGCCGCCGTTCAGGTTGCACTAGACCATGAAGGTCCGGCCTATATTCGCCTCAAAAGACCTGAAGCCCCGCCAGAGCATGAAATTTTGGCCAAGAGCTTCGAGAAAGGAAAAGGGATTGTTGCGCGGCAAGGTTCTGATCTGACCATCATTGCTGCTGGTCTGTCCGTCGACCATGCCTTGAATGCAGCGAATGAATTGTCCAATGAGGGCATTGAAGCTGCGATAATCGATATGCCCTCCATTAAGCCTATCGATGAAAAGTTGATAGTCGAACAAGCACGAAAAACCGGGGCAGTTGTCACTGCCGAGAACCATTCGATAATCGGCGGGCTTGGATCAGCTGTCGCGGAAGTACTGTGTGACGCCGGTATTGGTATTCCTTTTAAACGCGTCGGAATGACAGATCGTTTCGCCGAGGGCGGTTCAACCGCCTACCTGTTCAGCAAATACGGGCTTGATGGCGTCGCGATATCGTCAGCAGTGCGTGATGTGATGAGCAGGAAATAATCACCCTGCATTAACAAGAAACTCCTGCAAAAACTTAACTAACCGAATGAACGAAATAGGAAATCGTAATGCCGGTATCGGTCATATTCCCCAAGGTAAATCTGGAAACAACCAGCGGCGAAATTTCACGTTGGGCAGTGTCCGACGGCGACGAGGTTTCCGAAGGCGATATTCTTTTTGAAGTCGAGGACGACAAGGCTGCAGTCGAAGTCGAATCCAACGCGAATGGCTATATCGGCCAATTGACTAAAGAAGAAACCGAGGTCGAGGTCGGCGCTGTCGTGGCTCAAATTTTTTCGACGAAAGAGGAGTATAAGGCCGCTCAGACGCCCGCCGGAGCCGAGCGAGTGCAAAGCGAAACTTCCGAGCCAATATCAGATCTTAAATCATCCGGCGTTTTCGCTAATACGCCTACTCAGCATCGCCGTTCCGGAACGATTAATCCAACGCCTTTGGCCCGCCGTATTGCGCGCGAAAACGGGTTGTCGCTTGATGGATTAGTCGGGACCGGACCGCGGGGCCGCATCCAGAAACGCGACGTGATAACGGAACTGGAAAGGTTGGCAAAGTTCGCTAGCCAACCTGTATCGACTGCAACATCTGGTCCACTATATGCAAACTGGTATCAAAAAGGTGAAGGTCTACCGGTTGCGTTCATTCACGGATTTGCCGCAGACCATACATCGTGGAATCCGATGCTTTCCGGCGCCCGCTACTCCTGGCCATCCATTGCGCTCGATCTACCTTGCCACGGCCAATCCAATTCGCTCTTGCCGGACAACCTGGATGCAATCGCCGCCGATGTTGAAACAACGCTTGCAGAAAAAGGTATAGACGAACTTGTCATCGCGGCACATTCGTTTGGAGCGGCGGTCGCGTCTCGGATTGCAAGCCGCGGTTTCCTGAGGGTTCGAGCGCTCTGTCTTTTTGCACCAGCCGGTCTTTCTCCTGATATCAATCCAAGTTTTGTCGGCGGCATGTGCCGTGCGCGATCGAAGGAGGCATTGTTGCCCTGGCTGTACATGCTCGTCGAAGACAAGGCGCTTATTAAGGAAGCGTTCTGGGAAAGAGCCCTGGCCGCGCGCCAAACCGATGAGAAATTCGAAGCGTTGCGCGGATTTGCTGCGCAGTTCTTTCCCGATCAGACCCAGAGATTCAATGTCCTGGATGATCTAGCAAACTTATCGGGTCCAGTACGCGTGGTTTTTGGCAGGCAAGATCAAATCCTAAACGTCAATTGCACGAGAAACCTGCCTGGAAACGTAGCTCTTCATATCTGGGATCACTGCGGACACATGCCGCAATTCGAACACCGGAAGCAAGCGCTTAACATCCTTGAAGAAGTATGGCGCAGCGCATGATCCGGCTAATCACGACAATTTTTCATTTCGATCTTCCGCCCGATCGGCGGACTCAAATCTGCAAGAGGTAAGTAAGAATGGCAAAGAGCAAAAAACTGACACCTGCGGTCGATTGGGTTCGTCTCGAAGTCGACCTAGGGGATTGGAAGAAGATCGATCCTGATCTTCTTGTCCAATGGTATTGTCAGATGATGCTTGTCCGACGCTTTGAAGAAAAATTATTGGCGTTGGATAAGGTAGGCCTGGTTCACGGTCCGGCCCATTCCAGCATAGGCCAGGAGGCAGGCGCTGTCGGCGCAATGTCCGTGCTCAACAAAAATGACCGTATGAACGGCACTCACAGAGCACATCACCAGGTATTGCTCAAGCTCGTCACTGCAGTCACTCCGAACGGTTTCAATCCTCGAAACGACGAGTTTACCGATGATATGGATGATGCAGTCCACCGGTTCATGGCCGAGATCCTTGGTCTGGAGCCAGGCTATTGTGGCGGGCGCGGTGGTTCGATGCATATGCGCTATGCCGATGCCGGTGTGATGGGGAATTCGGCTATCGTGGGTGGTAATCCACCTCAAGCAACCGGTTATGCGCTCGCAGATAAAATACTCGGACGCGATAATGTCTCGGTTGCTTTCTTCGGAGATGGCGCAACACAAAATGGTGCGAGTTATGAGGCAATCAACATCGCCGGCGCTCATCAAACTCCCACGATTTTCTTTATCGAGAACAATCAGTTTGGTGTTTCCACAAGACTGGAGGAAGTCACTAGAGAAACACGATTGTCCTCGCGGGGTGCAATGCTGGGTGTACCCGCGATCCAGGTTGACGGTATGGACGTTGTTGCGGTGCATTTGGCAATGAAGCAGGCCCGCGAAATTATCTCCAAGGAAGGTGGACCAGTTGTTATCGAGGCCATGGTTTACAGGCATTACCACCAATCCAGTGATCGCAAAGGCAGTGATTTCGGCTACCGTACAGTCGAGGAGGAAGCGGAATGGTGGGCCAAAGATGCAGTAGTCCTTACTGAAGGCCGCCTGGCGGAACTTGGCCTGCTGGACGATGCCGCATTTGCCCGTATTGACGAACTAGTATCGGAAAGCGTGCAAACTGCTGCAGAAAAACTGACCGAATCCGTACCGGGTGGTAACGCCCTCCAAATTCGGGAAGAACTTTGGCCGGATCCAGCGAGTTTTGATCTTGGAATTCTTGGTGATCTTAGCGAGATGGAACAATGCCAGACTCTGGATCATGATGATCTGGACAATATGGAAACTGAAAAGATCAAGCTGGTGAATGCTGCATCTGAAGTTTTGGCTGACGCGATGGCTCGCGACGACAGAATTATTGTGTTTGGCGAAGATGTCCACAAAATGCGTGGTGGGGTCAGCGGAATGACAAAGGAGGCAATTGAACGTTTCCCTGACCGGGTAATGCCCATGCCGATCGCCGAGAATGGATTTACTGGTGTTGCGCTGGGTGCTGCACTGAGTGGTTTGCGGCCCGTTGCTGAAATAATGTTCGGTGATTTCTGTTTTACTGCTGCGGACCAGATTTCACATGGTGCGGGCAAATTTCGCCACATGTTTGGGGGGGATACGCCAGTCCCAATGGTCATGCGTGTCCGTATTGCGCCGCATACCGGCTATGGTTCCCAGCATTCGTGTGACCCTTCGGCATTGTTTGATTTGTTCCCAGGCTGGCGAATTTTCTCCCCAACAAATTCCTTTGACTACATCGGCATGATGAATGCCGCTCTACAGTGCAATGACCCGGTCGCCATAATCGAACATGTAGGTCTGTACCAAAAATCCCATGCCGTACCCAAAGGCAACCGAGCGTATTGCATTCCTTTTGGCAAGGCCCACATAGCTCGCGAAGGTTCGGCCTGTACCGTCCTGGCGACTTCGACCATGGTCGAACGGTCCGTTTCGGCCGCTAATGAAACGGGAATTGACGCTGAGGTAATTGATTTACGAAATATCGATTACCATGGCCTGGATTGGGACGCGATTGGCGCTTCGATCGAGAAAACCGGACGGATTATCCTCGCTGAAGAAACCTCACACAGCATTTCATTATCAGGAAGATGGGCTGGCGAAATTCAGGAGCGTTTTTTCGATATGCTGGATTTTGAGGTGTTGCGCGTGACTGGGGGACTCTCAGCCCCCACTGTTTCGGCGGCACTTAATAAGGCAGCACTCGGCACAAAAGAGGATATTGTTGCTAACATGGAGAAAATTACTGAGCATATCTAAGATTCGAGCAGCTCGGTTGCCCACTCGAACAGGTGCGACCTAATCGACGGGAACGTATATCAGCCGTTGATGATGCCACCATCCACATTGATGACCTGCCCGGTAATGTAGGATGCATCGTCTGACAACAGAAAAGACACGACGCCAGCCATTTCATCCGGCGCACCAAAACGCCCAAGTGGAATGGTGGAAAGCAACTTGTCCTTTCCCTGCTTCTTTACGACATCGGCAATCATTCGCGATTCAATGATGCCAGGCGCAATTGCATTGGAACGGATTCCACGCGATCCTAGGCGTCGTGCAAGAGCTCGGGTAAGTCCGACCACCGCACCCTTCGCCATTGAGTAGGCAACCTGATCGATATTACCCCGATTAAATCCCAGCGACGAAGCAAAAACAAACGCTCCGCCATCCGGCATCTTTGGCAACACAGCACTAACTAAGTCATAGGCATTGGTTGCGTTATTTTGAATTGTTTGATCGTAAACATCCCGGCTTTGCGGGGTCAAATCATGCGAAACGAATATTCCAGCCATGTGAACAAGCGCATCAATCTTGCTCCCAGCCTCCCTCACCGCTTCCGAACAAGCATCTGGATCCTCAAGCCTGCTTTCTGCAAATGTGGTGTCAGTTGGAAGTTCCTGCTGCATCGGTTCAAGGCGACCGGCATCAATATCTACCAGGTGCAGACGCCAATTGTCGGCTGCCAACCGCCGAGCGATCGTCATACCAATCATTCCGGCCGCGCCAGTCAGGATGACGCATTTTTTTTCGTGGTTCATCGCCTCAATCTGCCTTCTAACACGCTATAATTGCGTGGTCTATTTTAGTTTCAAATCATGTACATTCACAATTTTATAAATGCTATAGAACTAGACGTATAGACTTTTAATCTATATTGGTGTAATGTCAATCATATGACCCTGAATGACAAAGGCTGACCATCGGGCGGTCTTTTCGGAAATTTGGCTTGACAAAATCATGTAAAATTGTCAAAGGTATAAACGTCTAGAACTTTAACTAAAAATATCCCCGTCGAAGCAGGGAGGGCTTCATGAAGAAACTGATAAATCTGGCGATAGCAACCATCGCAGCAATCGGCCTCAACGTTGGTTCAGCGCTTGCCGAATGGCCAGAAAAACCGATAACCGTCGTCGTGTCCTTCGCGGCAGGTGGCAACGCGGACATCGCCGCGCGGATTGCAGCAGACGCCCTGAGCAAGGAGCTCGGCCAACCGGTACAAGTCGTCAACAAACCGGGTGGTGCGCACATACCTGCGGTTATGAGCGTCAAGGAAGCGCCCGCTGACGGCTACACAGTCATGCAGTTTTCTCCACCAAGCTTCATGGTGGTTCCGCTTACCCGCGCAGTCCCCTACAGCGTGCAAGAAGACTTTACTCCTATTTGGGCCGGCTCATTTGCAACGAACGCGCTGTATATCCGCAAAGATAGTCCAATCAATACGTTCGAGGAATTTCTCGAAGCAGCGAAGAAAGACAAGCTCACTATCGGCGTCAACAACCTTGGTGCGCCGCCTAATTTGAGTGCTGTCCAGTTGGCAAACGAGTTCGATCTGGAATTCAAAACCATCGCGCTAAAGACCGTCCCAGCCTCGATCACAGGTCTCATAGGTGGTCAAGTGGATGTCGCCGTAGGCCAGATCGCAACGATCAACGCGTTCAAGGATGATATCAAACCGTTGATCATACTGGACAACAATCGCGTGCCGGCAATGGAAAAACATCTACCCGGTGTCCGTACAGTCGGCGAGGCTTTCCCCGGCAAGCAGGCGGGCGCCTGGGTCCGTGGTGGTTGGGCTGTCCGGTCTGACACACCGCAGGAAATCATAGATAAAATGGTTGCCGCTTCAGCGGTGTTGGGAACTGACGAATTTATCGCCAGCCTGCCCCCAGGAATCGATTGGGTATACACGCAGGGTCCTGACGCGGTCGGTGGAGAAATCCAGGGCGGCATTGACCTCTACTCGCCAATTCTTGACGGGCTCGGTCTACTTCAAAAGTAAGTATGCAGATATGCACCGCGCGCTAATTCGCGCGGTGTTACCATTCGAATTTTAACAAGCGGAGAGACCGATGCTCACCCAGCGGCTGGCTAATATTGTCTTTTCCATACTTGTCCTAATCGCAAGCGCATATCTTGCCTGGGTTGCACAAGGCTTTCAGGCGGCTGGCTTGCTTGCAAGCTCAGGACTTCCAGCAAGTTTCTTCCCGCAATTGATGTTGGCCTGTATCGCCATCTGCGCGATC
>JBCCEP010000226.1:0-6954 GCA_039030215.1 Pseudomonadota bacterium | reverse complement strand
TACAGACCGCTCAATAGTTTGCCAAAGGTCGATTTTCCTGACCCGACCCGGCCGATGATACCGACCTGCTCACCCGCATCGATCGAGATCGAAAGACCGTCGATTGCCGGGGTCTCTTCGCGGGGGTAGCTGAAGGTGACCTTGTTAAACTCAAATGCAGCAGATTTAACTGTCCCGGTATTGTCCTGATACTGGCCGTGATCCCGGTCAAGCGCCATCAGCTTGTTCAATTGCCGAAGTGCGGTCATGCTTTGTTGGGTGCGCGCCAGCGTCATCGCAATGCTGCTGAGCGGCGCCAGAACACGGCCGGCCAGGATGTTCGAAGCAACCAGGGCACCGATTGAGATCTCGCCATCGGCAACGAGATAGGCGCCCCAAACCAGGATCAGTACCGTCACGCATTGTTGGGTGAACATGGTGAAGAACATGGCCAATGATGACCAGAACCGGATCGAACTGCCCGCCCTGACAGAGCCGGATATCGCCTCTTCCCATTTGCGTTGCATCACACCTTCGGCAGACATCGCCTTGATCGTTTCAATCCCGACCAGTGTTTCAACGAGTACGGACTGCCGGTTCGAGATCGTCTCCTGGGACTTGGCCACCGCCCGTCCGAGCGGAATCTGGATCAACAAGGTGACGATGAGAACAACCGGGACGGCAAACAACGCCACCAATGCCAGTGGACCGACAAGCAACCACAACACGCCCAGGAAAATCCCGATGAAAAACAGATCTATCAGGGACGAGATGCTAGCCGAGGTGAAAAAGTCCCTGACGGCTTCAAACTCTCGAATATGACTGGCGATCTCACCGGCACTTGCCGGCCGGGCGGCCATCGTAGCGTCCATGGCCTGGTCAAACAGATCCGACGAAACGCGCATGTCTATTCGCCGGCCGGAGTGATCAACCACGATCGCCCTTAGCATTCGCAAGATGAAGTCAAACACCAATGCGATGACAACGCCAATTGCAAGCGCCCACAAGGTGGAAATCGAGTTGTTCGGAATGACCCGGTCATAAACATTCATCACAAACAGTGGAACTGCCAGACCCAGCAGATTGATGAACAATGCCGCGGCAATCACATAAATCCAGGTCGCCCAGTATTTGGAAACAACCGACCAGAGCCAATGGCCCTGGCGCAGTTTCTGCCCGCTTTCCAACTCCTTGCCGGCCGCCGCATCAGCGACATAGATCACAACATCTTCAGCCTGCTGCGAAAGCGTGCCCTTGGCAACTTCAAGCACATTGGGTGCACCGGGAATGATCAGCCGGGTCATTCCCTTGGAACCTTTTTCCGTGGCAATTGCCACATCGCCATTCTTGAGCGGAACGACGAAAGGACAGACCAAAGCAGAGACATCGGTCGCTGGCCGGTCTACGACCTTTGCGACCAGTCCGGACTTTTCTGCCGCACGGCAAAAGCTCTCCGCGTCAAGTTTGCCACCAACCAATGGCAGGCGCTTTCGGATTTCGGCCTCGGAAAATGGTTTGCCGTGAAAAAACGCAAGAAACTCCAGCGCAGCCAAATAGGGGTCCGACGCAGCGTTTTGCTGCTGGGCGGCAAATTTGGTCTGTTCCAGTCGATTGGGTTTTAGCAAGGAAACACGGCCACTGTGGTTTCGTTCTTATAGTTGCAATTCGCCTTTGCCAGCTATTGCGGAAGTGGCGCAAGCTCCCGTGAAACTACGTCTCTTACCGGCCGGATCAACGGTATCGGGGCCAATTCCTCGACGGGCTGTACATTGGCTTCCTCAACAGTACGAACATTGGTTTTTTCAACCGTGTGTACATTGGTTTCAGCAGCAGTACGTATTTTAGCTTCCTCGGTGGTACGTATTTTAGCACCAAATTCGTTTACATATTCTTCAATAAACGGCTCTTCGACAAACGTTTCGACGCCGTCCAGCCCGAAATAGGTCAGCAGTTTGCCCATATTTGCGAGCAATTCATAAGCCGAGAACAAACGCAGGGATTCAGAATTTGACAATTCGTATCGATTACGGAAACGGGTGCTTTCCGCGTCCAGCACGTCAAGCAGATCACGCTTTTGCGCCTCATATTCATCAAAATATGTCTTCACCAACTGGGTATTCTGCTCAAGCTGCTTGCGGATCGCATTGACCTGAATCCGGCCCTCGGTGAACCGTGCCCAGGCTATTTCGATCTCTTCACGCACCTGCCGCAACAGCACGTCATGTTCAGCCTGAAGTTCCATCGAGCGTTCATTCAACTCACGCACGCGGCTCGATCTTATGCCACCATCAAACAACTTCCAGCTAAGCACAAACATGCCTCTTAGCTCATTGTTTCGTCCTGGCGTACCATCGATGTTTTCGCCACGTATGGCAGCTCCTTCGATGGCCAATTCAGGATAGAGGCTGCCCTCGAACTGTTTTTTCTCGAATTGGCTAGCCTCGATATCCGAAAGGCTCGCCTTGATCCGCGGATTGTGCGTGGCCGCGAAAAGGACCGCTGATTCACTCGAATGCGGCAAGTCATTGGGATAGGGAACGCCCAGCAGATTACCCGCCTCGACACCGATCGCGTTCTTGTATTTTGCCTTTGCAGACTCAAGACTGATGATCACTTGAGAGACAAGTGACTTCGCTGCCTGAATTCTTTCCTCTGCCTGCTGGAGGTCGCTGATTGGCGCATTTCCGCCCGAAAAACTTGCGCGGATACGATCTGCAAGTTGTTCATGGCGCCGGACGTTCTCACGGGCGTATTTGAGCAGATCCGTCAAACGGGTAACGTCGATATAGGCTTCGATGCTGTTAAGCGCCACCATCTCGGAACGGGCAAGGATTCTTTCTGACGAGGCGCTGATTCTGGCTCTCGACCGGTAGATGTCGTTGGCACGGTCAAACCCATCGAACAGCACTTGCCTAAATTCTGCCGAAATCGACTTGTTATTACGCCAGACATCGTTGACGTCGGGCCCCAGGCCCTCCGGTCGATCAATCCGCTGCTTGCCGTATTCGCCAAGCAGGTCAACCTCGGGGAACAATCGTCCCAGGGATTGACGCAGGACTTCCTCGCTGGCGCGGTAATTTGCTTCGGCGGCGTCGATCTTTGGATTGGTGGCGACGGCAAGACGTACGGCCTCACTCAGCGACATCGCCGCTGAGCAGCTTACCGACGCCAGAAGCGCCGCAACCCCCCAACAACATAGTTTATACATAACTGGCCATCCCTGCCGACCTTCAACGATAGTTCAATGCCGATTCGATTGAAAGCCTATCTGCCCGCCTTCGGCTGCTGAATCTTGTCAGTGTTGCATTTTAGCAATTATGCCAATTGCAGCCGTTTGATCAGGGAACCTACCATCAGTTGGTAAATATATGATTTCTTCGCCATACAATCGCTGATTGTGTGTGAACAACACGCCGTAGTCTATTGGAATCAAAGACTATTTGTCCGTAGCGGTGAACACGGCATCCCAGTTTTTGCCAGGCGGATTCACCCGATATTCGGTAATCCGGGTCTCGTAGACAAACAAATATTCCGAAAATTCCAGACCCATTTTGTCAGCTAAAATCGCCAATTCTTCGAGCGCATGATAGGCAGAATCCCAGTCCTGGCGTCGATAAGCGCTGATCATCGTGGCATTTAGGGCCTTCAGCGCAACAAATTCATCCGATTCCTTCATTTCCGGCCCACCAAGCAGTGCGTGAATGCGCTCGGGTTCCATTTTTCCCTTTACCCGGATCAGATCGATCTCGATGACCGCAAGCTCATCTCGGACAATTTCCGCGGTTGTATCACCCAAAACAACAGAAATACCAAACGGCTTTGATTGGCCTTCCAGCCTGGAAGCAAGATTGACCGCATCACCTAGCGCGGTGTAGTCGAACCGCATCTCGCTACCCATGTTGCCTACGACGCAATCGCCGGTGTTTATGCCGATCCCGATATTGATCTTGTGTGGCTCCACAGCGGCCCCGTCTTTTGATTTTTCCTCTGCCTCAGCCTTGTAGGTTTCATTCAGATTAGCGACTGCCTCCAACATGGAAATCGCCGCGCGGCATGCCTTCATGGCGTGATCAGGCGCCTCTACCGGAGCATTCCAGAAAGCCATGATCGCGTCGCCCATATATTTGTCGATCGTTCCTTCTTCGACCAGTATGGCATTCGACATCTCTGTCAAAAAATGGTTCATGAGTTTCGTCAGACCTTGCGGATTATCCTTGAAACTCTCGGAAATCGTGGTGAACCCACGAACGTCTGTGAAAAGGATCGACAATTCCCGCGTTTCACCACCGAGAACGAGCATGTCCGGTTCATCGGAAAGCTGATCCACCAGTGCCGGACTGAGATATTGTCCGAACGCCGACCGTATCTGCCGTTTCTGCGCTTCCTCTCGAATATAGTTTCCGGTTGTTATCGCGATAAACGTCACCAGAGAAGCTGCAATCGGAAAGGTTGGATCAATCAGCAGTCTTTCCTGGGCAAAGGCAAACCAGGAACCGGCGGCGAACACACCGATAACCAGCATCGCAGCCGCAGCGGCCCACAATGCGCCAATCCAGGGCACTATGGAGATGATGAGAATTCCCGTTAGCGCCGTGATTGCCAATTCCATTCCCAGCGCATAATTCGGTCGCTTAAGGAACTGGCTCGTCAGGATGTTCTCAAGGATTTGTGCATGAATTTCGACCCCTGGCACTGCCGCATCAACCGGTGTCGGCCTGATATCCTTCAGCCCCTCTGCCGAGGTACCGACAAGGACCATTTTCCCTGCCAGTGCCCCTTGCGGAACCGTACCGTCCATCACCTGGCCGGCGGAGATGAACCGCCTTGGATCACTATGGGTGAACCAGGGCCATATCCGCCCATTGGTGTCAGTTGGCACCGATACACCGCCAACAACGACGGCGCTGATCCCGGCATCGTCGCTGCGCACCAGGAATGCTTGGCCGCCCGTGGCAATCCGCAGGACCTCGGTCGAAAGCGCCAGCCGGACCTTGTCATCGGCAATCAGCACCAGAGGCACCTTGCGTATTATTCCGTCCGGATCAGGATCGACGGTGAAGACCCCCCTGCCCGCTGCTGCCTTGCTTATCTCTTCAGTGTTCTGGACCAGCCCCGGAAACTTCGCAATAAACCTTGTCGGGTCGGGTCCACGAAACGCATACGGCACTTCCGGTATCTCTTGTTTCTGGTCATTGCTTGCAGAAAATCCCGTTCCGGTCTCACCCACGACCACGCGCGAGGCCTTCATCGCCTGTGCAAATGTCTGTTCATTGTCAGGCATTTGCATCAACGCTTCACGCACATCTTCCGGCAAATTGGTGTTGTCGGCGGCAATCAACGCCGGCGACAACCGATCCAGTTCCGAAAAGACAATATCAAACCCAATAACGATTCCGCCTTGCCGCGTAATGTTCGTCACCATTTCCGCTAGCCGCGTCCTTGGCCACGGCCACTGGCCCTGGCTTTGCAGGCTTTCCTCGTCAATATCGACAATGATCACCGGCTGCTGTGCAAATTCACGCGGCTTCAGCCTTTGATAGAGATCGAAACTCTGGTTTCGGATATTCTGGACAAATACCGGGTCCAGCACGCGTATGAACAGAAGAACAAAAAGCAGCGCGAACGTGAGCAGTCTCGCAATCCCAATCTTGCTGAAGAAACGTACCAGGATCAATTTGCATATCCTGTAAGCAGACTAACGCGCAATTCCCAACCTCTTTTGATCTATGCGGCCCGGTTTCCAGCCTATGTCGGAGTGTTCGACAATAGCAAATGTTTTGTGAGAGCATCTTCGCTAATTGACAATTTTGCCAAGCGCGCCGCTATTGGCACTACTTGAGCAAATGCATCCGGGCGCTGAACGGCCAAAAACCATGCCTTTCCTGGCGCGCGCCAAGCTTGCCTCGCCAAACGAAATAATGCAAAAACTCACGGGACTTACACAAACTGCGCGGTACAAAGTTTGCTTGATATTTCATCCGCATTTGCGACGGCATTTCAATTGATTACTTCAGGCGATCCTGACCTGGCAGAGATTGTCTTTTTGTCTCTGCGCGTCAGCCTGATTTCGATGCTGGTCTCCTGCCTCGTGGGATTGCCAATTGGCGCGCTCATCGCAGTAAGCAGGTTTCGCGGTCGCACGGCAACCATCATTCTGATCAATGCACTGATGGGACTTCCCCCGGTTGTCGTTGGTCTGGTGGTTTACCTCTACTTTTCACGATCTGGCCCGCTGGGATGGCTCGGCCTGCTCTATACGCCGACCGCGATGATCATTGCCCAGACCATTCTGATCACCCCGATTGTGGCGGCACTATCGCGCCAGATACTCGAGGACCTGCACCGCGAATATGCCGAACAGTTCAGATCAATGGGGATCTCTAGCGTCCAGGCTGTAAAGGCCATTTTATGGGATGGTCGATATTCACTGACTACAGTAGCGCTTGCCGCTTTCGGCCGATCCATCGCCGAAGTTGGCGCCGTAATCATCGTCGGCGGCAATATCGAGCACTTGACCCGCGTCATGACAACCGCCATAGCGCTTGAGACATCGAAGGGAAATCTGGCACTGGCGCTCGCGCTCGGTATTATTCTTCTGATATTGGCACTGGGCGTGAATGCAATTGCGTCGGGACTACGCTTAACGGTCGGGAAGCTCGAAAATGCTTGAGAAATCGACAGTAAAATCGGCGAACATATACAAAATTTATGACCGGAATTCACCGAATTCCTTCCTCCCCTTGCTATGTCGCAATCTCACATACAGGGCAGAAAAACGAAATTTGATTGATGATTTGAACCTGTCGATTGATTCTCCAGGCATCACCGTGGTGCTGGGCTTTAACGGCGCCGGCAAGAGCCTGTTATTGCGACTGCTTCATGGTGATGCCTGGAGAATCAATCGACAGGTTCAAATCATCAATCAAATTTCGTTTTTCTGCCCTGTATGTGAGATTGCGACATAGCAAGGGGAGG
>JBCCEP010000225.1:0-6966 GCA_039030215.1 Pseudomonadota bacterium | reverse complement strand
GGTCAGCCACTGCATCAACAGGAAGGCTGCTTCCTTGTTCTTGGAGTTTTTCGGAATAGCAATGCCAAATCCACCGGTCTGGCTTCCGCGCCGCACGCCCATCGGATGCATTGCATAACCGACTTTTCCGGCAACAGTTGATTTGTTGGGATCTTCAAACCCAGCGGCAAATGCGATGGAATCCATGAACATTGCTGCCTTGCCCTGCTGAAACGCAGCTGCTGCCTCTGCCGGTCCGAATGTGGTGCCGCCTTCCGGTCCGCAATCAACGATTGTCTTCAGGGCATTTGCCGCTGCAACACCTGCTTCATTGTTGATGATTGGTTGCCACTTTTCATCAAATACGCGGCCACCCAGCGGTGCCAGATGCAGCAAATAGGCATGGCTTGCCTGGTGACCCGAAGCCGCGCGCGATGCCATTCCGCCCATTCCGGGCTCCAGTTCAGGAATTTTGCAGGCAATTTCAAGAAGCTCATCATAGGTCTCAGGGACCTTCAGGCCATGCTTGTCGAAGATATCCTTCCGATAGGCCAGGACCGAAGTCTCAGAACCGTAAGGAATGCCAAACAGTGATCCGGTCTTACCCGGCAGATAACCCTTGGTTCCGCCGGCAACACCGATGTTCTGAACATAGCCGTCGATCAGGTCTTCTGCATCATAGGCGGGATCGGCGAGCTTGGGATTCATGTAAAATCGGGCTAAATTCTCCAACTGATCGGCAAAGACATAGTCCGCCTTGGAAAAGACGACGTAAGCGATCATGTCGTAATCGCCGTCATCCTTGGTAAGTTCCAAGGTCTGGCGTTCACGCATTTTCAGATATTGAAGCTGGTCGACTTCCACCTCAATTCCGGTTTCCTTGGTGAATTCCGGCAAGACTTTCATCATCGCATTATAGTGCGGATGGGCCGGCACATTGATGACAAGCGTGGTACCCGCATATTCGTCATAGGGGCCGGAAAACGCCGCCCCCGCAGTAATCAGAAGCGACACTGCGGTGCCTCCGATGAGTTTTGCAAATTGCTTCATATTCTCCTCCATTTAAGGCGCCTTATTTTTCTTAGATACACAACCCCGACTCTGTGTCGAAGACCATGATTTCATCCGTCAGCACCCCGAAGGTGCGCACGGAACCCGCCTTTACAGGCGAATTACTTTCCATTTCCACGAGCAGTTCCTGGTCACCGCATTTCGTGACAAGTACGGATTGGGCCCCCAGATATTCCGATACGCTGATCTTAAGTTCGATTGGCGCGCCGCGTGATTTATCGGACGAAAAAGATGACGGCCGAATGCCCACGGTAATGTTTGGTGATGCGTTGCCAGCCAGGCGTTTGGCCTGTTCTGCACTCAGCGGCAGCAGGAAACCGTCGCCACGAACCCAGAGCTTGCCTTTTTCCTCGACCAGTTCCCCCTTGATGAAGTTCATGGTCGGGCTGCCGATAAAACCAGCAACGAAAATGTTTACTGGCTTTTTGAAAAGTTCCTCGGGTGATCCCTGCTGCTGAATGACGCCTTCATTCATGACAACAATTCGGTCGCCGAGCGTCATTGCCTCGACCTGATCATGGGTCACATAGACCATGTTCTTGTCGATGGTGTTGCGCATTTCCGCGAGCTCGGTCCGCATCTTGGCACGCAGCTTTGCGTCAAGATTGGAAAGCGGCTCATCAAACAGAAATGTTCCGGCATCCCGCACCATGGCACGACCCATGGCTACGCGTTGACGCTGACCACCAGATAATTCAGCCGGCTTACGCTCCAGCAGATGGCCAATATTCAGCAGATTTGCGACTCGATGGACTTTATCGTCGATTTCAGCTTTGGGCACTTTAGCAAGGCGCAGCGCGAACGACATGTTCCGCGCAATGTTCATGTGCGGGTATAAGGCATAATCCTGAAACACCATTGCGATGTCGCGTTGCTTGGGCTCCAGTTGACCGATCGGCTTCCCATCGAAATAGATTTCACCACCGGACAGGGTTTCCAGTCCGGCCAGAACGCGCAGTGTCGTTGATTTGCCACATCCTGACGGACCAACGAGAACCGTAAATTCGCCGTCGTCCAATTTCAGATCAAGCGGCGGCAAAACCCTAACGTTTCCATAGGCCTTCTCGACCTTTTCGAATAGGATTTCCGGCACTGCATTCCTCCCGCTACAGAATATGTTATCGATAACTAAAACATGGTTGTGATCTGGACGTAAGGTGATCGGTACGCTAACAACGTTAACGTTAACGTTGTTGCTTGACGTGGCTCGGTGTCGAAATCTGCAGCAATGCATTGGAAATGTTTGGGAAGCTCCGAATATGAAACGAAGCAGATCGCGCAAAAAGGGCGACATTCATGCCATAGCAAAGGAAGCCGGCGTCAGCCTTATGACGGTGTCTCGGGCCATGCGCGGTGTGGAGGGCGTTTCCGAAGCGCGGCGAAATGAGATCGCCGCGATCGCTCGGCGATTAAATTACGTTCCCAATAGCAATGCCAGGGCATTGGCAATGGATAATGCGAATCTGATCGGCGTTTCGCTGCCGAACCTGTTTAATGATGTGTTTGCCGATGTGCTGAATGGAATGCGTGGCGCCATCGAATATGCGGGCTATTCCAGCATTGTCGACACGACGGATTACAGCAGCAAGAATGAATTGGCCTGGCTGGAAAGACTGCTCACCTGGCGCCCGGTAGGCGTCGTTCTTACCGGCGTGGATCACGATCCGGCTTTACGGGAGAGGTTACAGAAAAGCGGCATCCCGACCCTTGAAACCTGGGATTTCAGTATAGATCCGATCGATATTTGTGTTGGTATCGACCACCGGGCGGCTGGCCGGCAGATCGGGGAGTACATTGTTTCGCTTGGCTATCAGCGACCGGTCTATATCGGCACCAAACCGGGGCGTGATCTTCGTGCCGAGGACAGGGCGGCCGGTATAGCTGATGCGTTTTCAGCCGTTGGCATTCAACCTGTACCAAGAATATTCGCGCCGGATGCCAGCAATTTCGTGATGGGCGCAAGAGGATTCTCAATTGCGCTGGAAGGTTACTCACCCGATGTGGTTTTCTTTTTGAGCGACCACTATGCAGTTGGCGGATTGATGGCCGCCATCAAGATGGGAATTTCCGTGCCTGACCAGCTTGGAATAGTTGGCTACAATGATCTTGCGATAAATGCCATTCTGCCGCATCGGCTGACCACCGTCCGAACGCCCAGGCGCCAAATGGGGATCATGGGCGCACGCAATTTATTGGCTCGAATCAACAATGTTCCTGTGGAAAAGGCGATATCACTTCCCGTGGAGGTCGTGATCGGCGACACCACCAGACAACAATAATTGTTTGATTGGCTGGTCATAAATCAATCCCATTGCGTGACAGGCGGATAGGTTTGGGCGATAGTCTGCCCATGAATGTTCGAGAATTGAGAGTTAAGCTTCAAACCCCATGATAATCCCAAGCTACAACATAATGCTCGTCATTGCGTCGGTGCTTGTTTCGATCATGGCGTCCTATACGGGGCTCACACTGACCCGGGGTATTTCAGAGCTGCCGGACCGACAACGTAAATTCATGATAGTCCTGGCAGCAATGGCATTGGGTGGTGGCATTTGGTCAATGCATTTCGTTGCCATGCTGGCAATGTCCTTCCCGATTCCCATCAGCTATGGCGCGGCCCATACGCTCGGATCCGCGTTGATTGCCGTGTTGATGTGCGGAATAGCATTCCTGATTTTGCATTATTCGGGACGAAGCTGGATCCACATCATCGTGGCAGGCACGATTTTGGGTAACGGCATTGTCGCCATGCATTATGTCGGCATGTCAGGCATTCGCGGCTGCTTGCCGATTTTCTCTCCGATTGGCATCGTCCTGGCGATCGTGGGGGCAACGATTACCGGCATTATCGCGCTTCGGGTTTCCTATGCGGCGCGATCCACGCAGAGGATATTGGCGGGCGCAGTGATCTTCGGACTTTCAGTTGTATTCGTGCACTTTGTAGCGATGTACTGGACCCAGTTTGAGGCGATACTGGTGCGTGTACCTGCCACTCCGATACTAGACAACGGGACCCTGGCGCTGCTGGTCATGCTGTCTGCCTTTGTCATTTGCGGAATGTTCCTGCTGACATCGGCCAATTTCGTTTTTGCAAACAAGGGCGACATCCCAACCGGCATAAACGAACCCAGCGCCAGCGGCGATTCGTTGATGAAAGCTGCATTGGTAAAAAATGATCAAAACGAATTACAAGCCAGTCCCGAAATGCTCAGACTACCTTTTGAGCGGGACAAGAAAACCTTTTTCATCGCCTGTGACCAGATCGTGGCGATCAGGGCTGACGGTCATTACACGCAGCTCTACACCAAGGATGAGAAACTGTTTTGTCCGTTGTCGATTTCTGATGCCGAAACAAGACTTCCACCGGATATATTTTTGCGAACCCACCGCAGCTATCTAGTGAATATCAACGCCATTGTCTCTTTCGAACGTCACAAGGACAATGGAATGTGCCAGTTTGACGGAGTGACCTCGCTGAAGGGAGCACCGGTCAGCAGGAGCTATGTTCCTGTCGTCAAAGAACGACTCGGCATCTAGGTTCATTACCCCAGGCATTCGCATTTCATGCAGCTAATTCGCGATTCGTGCACGCGCAAACGCCGGTGACGCCTGCGTGCTGGAGACCCGCGTCCGCCAGCGCAATTATGTGCAGGTAATTGCGGAACCGACGCAAATCCAATGCAGGTCCGCCTCTGGGAGGAGCCATATGATACCAGGATCATTTGAATATCATCGCCCCGATTCCGTGAATGCAGCAGTTAAATTGCTGGCGGAACATGGTGACGAAGCCCGAGTAATGGCAGGAGGCCACAGCCTTGTGCCACTCATGAAAATGCGGATGACCGATATCGATCACCTGATTGATCTTCAGGCAATTGACGACCTGAAGGGGATTTCGATCAATGGCGACAAGATCCGCATTGGCGCGCTGACCACACAACATGAGTTGATCAACGACAAAGGCTTGGCAAAGGCAGCGCCAATCATTCACGAGGCATCGCTGCAAATCGCCGATCCGCAGGTTCGCTATATGGGAACAATCGGTGGAAATGTCGCCAATGGCGATCCGGGTAACGACATGCCCGGCTTGATGCAATGTCTTGATGCGACTTACGAAGTGGAAGGTCCGAACGGCAAACGTGAAGTCAAGGCGCGCGACTTTTATGAGGCCGCCTATTTCACCGCGCTTGGCGAGGATGAAATTCTGACTGCCGTCGAATTCGATGCGCCGAAGGGCGGCTATGCCTATGAAAAGATGAAGCGCAAGATTGGCGACTATGCGACAGCTGCTGCAGCGGTGCTGATCGAAATGGATGGCGGAAAGTGCACATCTGCCTCGATCGCGATGACAAATCTTTCGGACACGCCGATTTACAGCGAGGCTGCCGGTAAGGCCCTGATCGGGTCTTCGCTGGATGAAGATGCGATCGGTGCAGCCGTCAAGGCAATGGATGAGGCAATCAATCCGGCAGAGGACAATCGCGGTCCTGTCGATTTCAAACGCCATGTCGCCGGTGTCATGCTGCGCCGTGCAATTGCTCGTGCAGCTGAACGGGCCTGAGGAATTAAGAAAAATGAGCAAAATACATCTGAAAATGAAAGTGAACGGCAAACAGGTTGAGACGCTGGCCGATTCGCGCGAACTTCTCATTCATGTCCTGCGTGAAGAGCTTGGGATAACCGGGCCGCACATTGGTTGCGAAACATCGCATTGCGGTGCCTGCACCGTCGATATGGATGGCAAATCAGTCAAATCCTGCACCGTGTTTGCCGCTCAGGCCAACGGCGCTGACGTGACGACCATCGAAGGTCTGGGGACGCCGGACCAATTGAATGTCTTGCAGACGATGTTCAAGGAGCATCACGGCCTGCAATGCGGGTTCTGCACGCCCGGCATGATCACGCGCGCCTATCGGCTATTGCAGGAAAATCCGGATCCGACGGAAGAAGAAGTCCGGTTTGGCATGTCCGGCAATCTGTGCCGCTGCACCGGTTACCAGAACATCGTCAAGGCGATACTCGCAGCCGCCGCTGAAATGAATGCAGCCAAGGAGGCCGCACAATGAACGAGATGATCCCCCCCAAAGAAGAGCGCGCTGAAGCACTCAAAGGTCTTGGTACTTCCCGCAAACGCGTCGAAGACGCCCGCTTTACGCAGGGCAAGGGCAATTACGTCGATGACCTGAAACTGCCCGGCATGCTGTTTGGCGATTTCGTGCGCTCGCCGCATGCCCATGCGCGGGTGAAGTCAATCAATGCCGACAAGGCCAAGGAATTGCCCGGTGTTATTGCCGTGCTAACTGCTGCAGATCTGAGCCCGCTCAATCTGCACTGGATGCCGACGCTTGCCGGTGACGTCCAGATGGTCTTGGCAGACGGGAAAGTCCTGTTCCAGGGCCAGGAAGTTGCCTTCGTGGTCGCCGAAGACCGCTACATCGCAGCTGATGCCTGCGAACTGGTCGAGGTCGAATATGAAGAGCTTCCGGTGGTTGTCGATCCGTTCAAGTCGTTGGAAAAGGATGCGCCGGTTCTACGCGAGGATCTTGAAGGAAAAACCGAAGGCGCCCACGGGCCGCGCAAGCACCACAATCACATTTTCACGTGGGAACAGGGCGACAAGGAAGCAACCGAATCTGTTGTCGGTTCTGCTGATGTGGTGGCCGAGGAGATGGTTTACTATCATCGGACCCATCCTTGTCCGCTGGAGACCTGTGGTTGCGTTGCGTCCATGGACAAGGTCAATGGCAAGCTTACCGTACATGGTACCTTCCAGGCACCGCATGCGGTACGGACAGTCGCTTCGCTGATTTCAGGCATTGCCGAGCACAATATCCGAATTATCTCGCCGGACATCGGCGGCGGTTTCGGTAACAAGGTTGGCGTCTATCCGGGATATATCTGTTCTATCGTCGCATC
>JBCCEP010000224.1:0-6969 GCA_039030215.1 Pseudomonadota bacterium | reverse complement strand
TACGGGTATTTCTAAGTTACCAGCCCTGTAGCCAGGGGGGTTCGAGGGGTTCAGAGAAACCCCACTGGGACGGACCATTTTTTTGGTTCATGTAGATACAGCAGAATAATTATCATGCTGTATCCTCTATTATTATTATTGTACAAGTAAATATCTACCAGTTGTGTACTGGACAAGCTAGAACGTAGTTGTGTCTGCAGGGCTTACTAATTTGGCAGTTTGATTCGGGCAGGGCCTGGGTAAGGGAGGATCGGGTGTAGATACGATTCACTTTGTCCCTTGTGGTTGTCTGTTACTTCTTCATCTCGTGGACTTGTCCTTTCACAGCTTGGCTCTGGACCTACGAGGAGACAATTCGCAAGTGTGCCCGCAGCTTTGCATCCACCATCGGTGACTATGATTCAGCATTCAAGCTGACGGCCAGGTTTCGTCAGGCGGCACCCATGGCAATGACCCGAAGGGAGCGAGTCGATTTACCGTTGGTTGCAATCATGAATACCGGACCAAACCTGTTAACGGATCCAATATTGGCCGTACATGCGCACTTTATGTTCAACCACATTTCTCAATTTGCAAAAGAGATTTCGGACAAGTTCCGCTTCGCGTCATTTTGGGTAAATATCAGCCAGATTGAACAGGTTCTGCGCTCATCACCAATTCCTGATTTGGTGATCAACAATGTTGCAAGTGGTGAAGTTGCCAGTGATCCCGAAATATCACCCCAATTGGATAAGTGCATTGGATACTGGCAAAAATACTGCATTAACAAACCAGAAAATGTACGTGCGACAGCGAGGGATCATCAGGCTGCAGCTCTATCCGGTAGCAAAAGACTAATAGCGCCTAAAACACAGTACTTTAAGGCAGCCGATGATATTGATGTAATAATAGACAAGATTGAATCCGAATTTGACTATCCGGTCATATTGAGAGCGCCTTTCTTTCAGGATGGGGGGGATATGCACCTGGTCGAGAGCCGGGACCGCGCCATTGAGCTGATCCCGCAACTTCAACCCGGTTTTTTTGCAATCGAATTCATAAAAAATACCCACCAAAACGACATGTATCGGAAAATGCGGGGCGTATTCATAGAGGATGAATTTTTCATGGTTCGCGTCGATTATGGTCCGGACTGGATGATTCACGGACACAGAAACAAACCTCATCGCATCGACTTTTATAACGAAAATCCGCAATACCTCGAAGAGGAAATCGCAATCTGTAAGGATCCCGCTCGTGAATTCGGCAAGCCGGTAATGCGTGCTTTCCGCGAATTGCGTTCGATTGTGAAGCTGGATTATTTTGGCGTTGATTTCGACATTACCGATGATGGAAAACTGATTGTTTATGAGGCTAACGCAGCCATGAACTTCCTCAGTAAATCGGGACTTGTTCACCCGCATCCCGAGGAGGCAGGGCATGCACTCACGGAAAGCTTCACAAAATTCCTGATGAGTCGCATTGATCGCCCGAAAATGGCCATGACGCGCTGACGTCTCCCATTTCTGACCTAGCGGTCAGGCCACTGCATGCTCATGCGTCTCGAGAAATTCCGCGATCTTCACGGGCAGATTTTCTGAAGCAAGATCCGGCGCGTGTCCTTGTTTGGAAACCTCGATTTTCGCCATGCGCGGATGAAGTTCCTTCATTTTTGATATTGTCTCGGACGTAATCAGATCGCTGTTTTCGCCGTAGATCAGTAAAAGTGGATGTCCCGTCAGGCCCTTGAATTGCGGCCAAAGGCTGGGCAGAGGATTGTCGAGATCAATATTCGCCAGACCGTTGGCCAGCTTCTTGTCAAATTTGGTAACGATATTGCCGTTCTTCTCCTCGAAGATCATGCGCGCCTGACGTGCCCAATCCTCTTGATTATATTCAGGAAATTGGCTTTTACCGCCGGTGCTGACAAAGTCGATTGCACCTTGCCAGCTTTGCGGATCAGCTGCATTTTCCAGATACTGTTTAATGCGGACCAGTCCTCGTCCATCTATTTCCGGGCCGATATCATTCAATATAACGCACCGCATCAGGGAAGGGCGCATGGCCGCCAACAGGTGAATTATCAGCCCGCCACGCGATGTCCCGATGATGGAGGCACTTTCCAATCCGGCCGCAATCATTCCATTGATCGTATCTTCGGCTTCAATCCAGATATTGTAGTTTTGCCAGTCGCTGTCGCGCTCCGACATACCCCGTCCGCGATAGTCCAGGCAAAGCACTTGGCGGCAGGTCTCTGCCTTGTAGGCTAAATACATCGCCAAACCATGGAAATCTGATGAATTGCGGGTCAGACCGGCAAGGCAAACAACCGGCGCTGGGCCATCATTGTGCCAGCCATATTTGCGTCCGGCCAGACGCAGGCCATCCGAGGCGGTGTAGGTGAACTCATCCCAACCTTCGCTATCGTCGAATTCTTCACTCATGCAATGCTCGCCAATTTATGGGGGATTGTTGCCTGGGCGCGTTTCTGATCATGGATTTAGAACATACTGTTCTTAAATTCCCACTAACCCGGCCAGATTTAACCGCAAAGCGGTTGGCATGGCGCATTCCAGAACATGATTGATAGCAGCTTCTAGGTCCGCCCGAACCGTAAATCACGTTCAATATCAAAGGGTTTCTTCGATATCCGTGATTTGTAGACCTGGTAATTTTCCATGACCCGCTGCACATAATTGCGCGTCTCGGTAAACGGTATCCGCTCGATCCAGTCGATTACTTCATGGATTGGGCGTGATCTGGGATCGCCATATTTCTTGATCCAGTCCTTTGCCCGGCCCGGGCCGGCATTATAACCGACAAATGTCAGGATGTAGGAATTGGAAAAATTGTCCAATTGCTCGGACAGATAGGCGGCACCCAGACGCGCATTATAGGCTGGATCGGAAGTCAGTTTGGACTTCGAATATTTTACACCGACCTTCTTGGCCATCAGCTTGGCTGTGCCAGGCAGCAACTGCAGCAGGCCGCGCGCCTTTGCCGGAGAGATGGCTTTCGCATTGAAGGCACTTTCCTGCCGCGCGATCGAATATGCCAGTGCCAATCCGGTATCGCCAATACGCGCCCGCTTGGGGATGGCACCTATCGGCCAGGACACGGTGTCCACATCCAGCCCGCGCCGGTGCCCGATCTTGCCGATTTGCAGCGCAAGCGTGTGTTTGCCCTGTTTTTCTGCACGTGCTGCAAGCATTGCCAATTCGCCAGCGCTGTTTAAGGAGCTGGCCAGTTCGCGATAGATGATCTCCGCCCGCCAGCCATAATCGGCCTTTTCCAGGAGTTCGATCGCCTTGACCAGCTCACGATTGGCAAATTGTGTTCTCTCTGATGCGCTTGGCCGTGGATTGCTGATGGAAAGCCGGCGTTGACCCAATTCCTGCGCTGCAAGTTGACCATAAAATGTTCCGCCATGCTGGGCAGCGGATTTGTAATGCCGTTGGGCATCAGCACCGGAGGACGCTCGGGCAAGCCAATAATAGCCACGTGCCTGGCTGATCGGCGTCACGCTTGTATTAAGAATATTTTGAAAATGCGTGCGGGCGAGCCGAGGATTCTTGAGAAAGCGCAAGGCATACCAACCTGCATGAAATTCTGCTTCTGCGCGTTTGCTGGCTGATTCCGCTGCATGCCCGGCGGCAATCTTGTAGGCGGTTTTGGCATCACCCATATCCAGAAGCTGCCTGGAAATCAGTCGCCGTTCGATCCACCATTCATCCGGGTTTACCAAAAGTCTTTGATCTTTCGGCGCGGCAAGCATCAGTTTGGCGGCCTTTTTGGTGTCACCCGTCCGCCGTGCCCGTTTGATCTTTGCATATTGATAGGCCACATCCCTGCGCGAAGACGGAGCAACGGAAGCCAGCAACTTGTCGGCGTTCTTGCTGTTCGTAATTACAGCTGCACGCGCCTTTGCCAAACTGACCTGTTCGGCGAGGGGGGCCATGCGCATCCCACCTTTAGAACGTTCCCGATAGAATTGCATATGCATTCGGAAGCGATGGTCATCTCGCGTCAATACATTGCTGTATTTCTTCAGAATGGTTTTTTCGGTGCTCTGGGATAGCCTGTCATTCCGCCAGAATGGTGCAATAGCTGCGCGTGCTGCCTTCTTGTTTCCCGTTGCCAGATAGGCGTCTGCGAGAAGCATTCCCCCGGCCAGGCTTTCTGGCTGGTTGCCGTTAAAGGCGTTGATCACACTCCGTGGAGATGGTCTTGCACGCGCCATCGCTGCTTCGGCATTCCTTCGCATTGTTTTCTGACCTGGCCAATCGGGAAGATCGCTTGCGATATTTGCAATATCGGCTGAAGGAATTCCCGGCAGGCCGCTCAAGGCGATAGACCATGCAAGAACTTTGCGTTGAAGACTTCCGGCCGGCATTCCGGCTCTGATCGCCAGCGCTTTTTTTGCATCTTTCTTTGAAAGCGCACCCATTCCGGATTTCAAACTGCCGCTGACAGGTTTTACTTTTGCGGTACTTCCCGCCGAGACTGCCTTTGTTTGGCTCGAGACCGGTTTTGCGATTGGCTTTGCAGCAGGTTTTTGTACCTGTTGCGTAACACTCGCAGGAACAACATTGCGGGGATTTGGCTTGGGTACCGGAATTTTCTGCAGCAACAGGGATTCAATTGCCTGTGCTGAAGCTGAAGAATATCTCCCATCCAAAACTTGTGCGCCTGCTATCGCTATTGCTGCGAAGGCAATTGCAAATCCGGATTTAACGTAGAGTCTCATATACAAGCCGTATCTCGCTGGAGTTCAACGTGAAGTGTCATTTGGTACTGCAATGTGACATCATCGAGACATTCGGTGAAATAGTCGTTAACAAAAAGTTGCTTTACACTGCAAATACGATCGATCGGTATGGGTCGATTGCCTTGCTTTAAGCATGCTCGCCCAAGGTGCTTGCAGGCAAACCCAAGCATCGTTATTGTCCATTTTCGCAACAGACCGGCCCCCCGACATGGCCGGAATCCAGGGAAAGAAGTTATGAATTTCAAGGGCTCCATGCCAGCGCTGGTCACACCGTTTACCTCATCCGGCGCATTCGACGAAAAAGCGTTCAGAGAATTCGTCGAATGGCAAATTGATGAAGGAAGTCATGGACTTGTGCCTGTAGGTACCACAGGAGAATCACCAACTCTTTCGCATGCGGAACACAAGCACGTCACCGAAGTGGCGGTACAAATCGCAGACGGAAAGGTTCCGGTCGTTGCCGGAGCGGGCTCAAACAATACGGCGGAGGCTGTTGATCTTGCGCGTCACGCAGAAAATGCAGGCGCCGATGCGGTTCTTGTTGTGACGCCCTACTATAACAAGCCCAACCAGCGCGGTTTGAGAGCCCATTTTGGCGCAATTGCCAATGCAATTTCGATTCCGATCATCATCTATAACATTCCCGGGCGCTCGATAATCGACATGTCGGTCGAGACCATGGCCCATCTGGCCGGTAAATACACCAATATCGTTGGCGTGAAGGATGCTACCGCCAGCATGAGTCGGATCAGCGAACAACGTGATATGTGCGGCACCGAATTCATCCAGCTGTCGGGAGAGGATATCTCGACCTTGGGATTCATGGCACATGGCGGGGTAGGGTGCATCTCTGTCACCGCCAATGTAGCACCACGGCTGTGTTCCCAATTCCAGACTGCATGCATGTCGGGTGATTTCTCCACCGCGCTTTCCTTGCAGGACAAGCTTGCACCCTTGCACAAGGCGCTGTTTCTGGAACCGAGCCCCGCCGGCGCAAAATATGCCTTGTCGGTTCTGGGAAAGATTGAGGATTTTGCCCGCTCGCCGATCGTGCCATTGGAAGAAACCACGAAATCGACAATTCGCGATGCGATGATGCATGCCGGATTGATTAATTAGCATAGGCGTTGGGCCGAAATCTCATGGCCACCAAATCAAAAAAGGACCGCACGAACGGTAAGCTCGTCGCAGATAACCGCAAGGCGCGGTTCAATTACGAGTTTATCGATACGTTGGAAGCAGGCCTTGTGCTTACGGGCACCGAGGTCAAATCGCTACGTAATGGCCAGGCAAATATCGCCGAAAGCTATGCCTCCGAGGAAGATGGCGAAATCTGGCTGATCAACGCCTATATTCCCGAATATGGCGAGGGAAACAGGTTTAATCATGATCCGCGCCGCAAGCGGAAATTGCTGTTGCACAAGAAACAGATGGCCAAGCTGAGCAGCGGTGTACACCGCGAAGGCATGACGATTGTACCGAATCGGCTCTACTTCAACGAACGCGGCAAGGCCAAGCTACAAATTGCGCTCGCAAAAGGTAGAAAGTCTCACGACAAACGGCAGGTCTCGAAAGAACGAGACTGGAAACGCGAACAATCACGATTGCTGAAGGAGAGGGGTTGATGTCTTCAACCTATGAAACCAGACCAGACGACCTGCCGGTTCCTGTCGATGACGGCGCGGCCGACCACCTGCCTGGTTCGAAGATACCTTCGGTGGAACTGCCCGCGACCAGTGGGGATCGCGTCAATCTCGCCAAACTTGATGGCGTTTTGGTATTGTACGCCTATCCGATGACCGGTCAGCCCGGCAAGCCATTACCAGATGGATGGGATGAGATTCCAGGCGCACGAGGCTGCACACCACAATCATGTTCCTTCAGGGACCACATGACAGAGCTCGTCAATGCAGGAACTGATCACGTATTCGGCGTATCGACCCAATCGACCACCTATCAATCGGAAGCAGCAGAACGGCTGCACCTTCCATTCGCACTGTTGTCAGATTCACAGTTGAGTTTGAGCCAGGCGATGAATCTACCTCGTTTTGAGGCAGATATATCAGGTGAAAACCCGATATTGCTCAAGCGCCTGGCCTTGATCGCAAACAATGGCGTCATCGAAATGGTGTTCTACCCGGTGTTCCCACCGGAGCAAAACGCCGAAGACGTTCTCCAATATCTGAATTCGCGCTAGATCAACGAGCGTTTGCAGCAATCCG
>JBCCEP010000223.1:0-6970 GCA_039030215.1 Pseudomonadota bacterium | reverse complement strand
CTCAAAAAGCTCAGTTGACGGAGACGCCTTTCTCCAGGGTGAGCAGATGCTGCAGATATTCTTCTGCAGCAGCTCGCAGTGCAGGATCTGAAGCATCCTCAACATCTTCACGTGCATTCTTGATCCGGTTTTCGAGATCTTCACGATCAATATCTGCAACACGGACCGCAGATTCCGCCAACAATGTGCAACCTTCAGGGAGAACATCCGCAAACCCGCCGAAAACGACGAAATCTTCGGAAGTACCCTCCGACGTGGCAATACGGATCAAACCTGGTTTTACCGTCGTCATGACCGGAGCGTGATGCGCCATCACCGTCATCTCGCCTTCCGTACCCGGAATAACAACCGAAATCACCTCCATCGAAGCAAGCAGGCGCTCCGGCGAAACAAGTTCAAATTTGAAACTGTCCAGCATCTTTACTTCTTCTCCGAAATTGCAGTGTCAAACATGCCAACTGCCTTTTCAAATTTGTCCCGGCATCCAGGATTGCAAAAGCCAACCGTATGACCGCGATAGGTCGTCAGCGCATCAGCTGATACGGGCTCTCCCGACCAGGGACAGATGTCGTTGATCACATCAGCAATACTGCTTGAGCCGATCACTTCCATCAGGCTGCTTCCGCTGCCAGCTTCTGCGCCTTCTCCATGGCTTCCTCGATCGTTCCAACCATGTAGAAAGCTGCTTCCGGCAGATGGTCATACTGGCCTTCCACGAGCCCCTTGAAGCCCTTGATTGTATCTTCAAGAGCAACGAGCTTGCCGGGCGAGCCGGTAAACACTTCTGCCACAAAGAAGGGCTGTGAAAGGAAGCGCTCGATCTTGCGCGCACGCGCCACCGCCAGCTTGTCTTCTTCCGAAAGTTCATCCATGCCCAGAATTGCAATAATGTCCTGCAGTGCCTTGTAGCGTTGCAGAACTTCCTGAACGTTACGTGCAACCTGGTAATGTTCTTCACCGACAACCTGCGGATCTAGAATACGCGAGGTGGAGTCAAGCGGATCAACCGCAGGATAAATGCCCTTTTCCGCAATCGATCTTGACAGGACCGTTGTTGCATCAAGGTGCGAGAAGGTTGAAGCCGGCGCCGGGTCGGTCAAGTCATCGGCAGGAACATAAACAGCCTGCACCGAGGTTACCGAACCCTTGTTTGTGGTTGTAATACGCTCCTGCATCGCACCCATATCGGTACCAAGTGTCGGCTGATAGCCAACCGCTGAAGGAATACGTCCGAGCAGGGCCGACACTTCTGAACCGGCCTGGGTGAAGCGGAAAATATTGTCGATGAAGAACAGAACGTCCTGGCCCTGATCACGAAAATGCTCCGCAATCGTCAGACCCGACAGCGCAACACGGGCACGGGCGCCTGGAGGTTCGTTCATCTGTCCGAACACTAGCGAACATTTGGACCCGCCGCCGCCACCGGCCTTGTTCACGCCGGACTCAATCATTTCATGATAAAGATCATTGCCCTCACGCGTCCGCTCTCCAACACCGGCAAACACCGAATAACCACCATGCGCCTTCGCGATGTTGTTGATCAGTTCCTGAATCAGAACGGTCTTGCCGACACCGGCGCCACCAAACAACCCGATCTTGCCGCCACGGGCATAAGGTGCCAGCAGATCAACCACCTTGATGCCGGTAACCAGCACTTCTGCTTCGGTTGACTGTTCGACAAAGCTGGGCGCAGGCTGGTGAATACCACGGGTTTCATTGGTCTTGACCGGTCCCGCCTCATCAATCGGCTCGCCAATCACATTCAGGATCCGTCCCAGCGTATCCTCGCCGACGGGAACAACAATTGGCTGCCCGGTGTCGGTAACAGGATTGCCGCGAACCAGACCCTCTGTAGAGTCCATCGCAATGGTCCGGACCGTATCTTCACCAAGGTGCTGGGCAACTTCAAGTACCAGCCGCTGACCGTTATTGTCGGTCTCCAAAGCGTTCAAAATCTGCGGCAGTTCGCCTTCGAAACTCACATCGACAACAGCGCCGATCACCTGGGTAACCTTGCCGGTCGCTCCCGGCAGGGCCGAGGTCTTTGCAGCTCTCGAGCGTGCAGCCGGTTTGGCAGCTGTGGTCTTTTTCGGTGTAGCAGCTTTGGCCATAACTTTGTTCTCCTGAACTCTAGAGCGCTTCTGCGCCTGAGATAATTTCAATCAATTCCTTGGTGATCTGCGCCTGTCTCTGTCTGTTGTATTGCAACGATAGACTGTCGATCATTTCACCGGCATTGCGGGTCGCATTGTCCATCGCAGACATCTTCGCACCCATTTCACCGGCAACATTTTCAAGAAGCGCTCCGAATATCTGAACAGCGATGTTTCGCGGCACCAAATCGCTGAGGATCCCGCCGACATCCGGCTCATACTCATAGACGGCAGACGCTGCCTCGACCTCTTCGCCCTCGGTTGCGCTGGAAGCCGGAATAAGCTGTTTTGCAGTTGGAATTTGCGAGATTACCGATTGGAACTTTGCATAAAACAGGGTGCAGACGTCGAACTCACCCGCATCAAAACGCGAGATCACGTTCTGGGCAATCGAATGGGCATTTTCAAACCCGATCCGCTTTACCTCACGTAACTCAATCCGATCAATAATATCGTTGGCAAATTCTCGGCGCAGAATGTCAAAGCCCTTGCGCCCGACAGTGATGATTTTCACTGTCTTGCCTTCCGCCTGTAAATGCCGGATGTGATCGCGGGCATTTCTGGAAATTGAAGAGTTGAATCCACCGCAAAGGCCACGGTCCGCCGTACAAACCAGCACCAGGTGAGTGCTGTCTGCTTCCGTCCCCTTCATCAGACGCGGGGCATCCTCGCCTTGCGTGCTTTGCGCAACATTGGACAAGACCGCCGCCATGCGCTCCGAATAGGGACGCGCAGCTTCCGCCGCTTCCTGCGCGCGGCGCAATTTGGCCGCAGCCACCATTTGCATTGCCTTGGTGATTTTCTGCGTTGCCGTGACCGAATTAATCCGGTTTTTCAGTTCCTTTAGACTGGGCATGTTGCTCCCTGAATTCTGCCTGTCGCAGTTACCGGATTACGCGAAACTCTTCGCAAAGTTTTCGACGACGGAAGTCAGTTTTTCCTTCGTGTCATCGGTGATTTGCTGTTCGAGTCGGATGGAATCGAGAATCTCGGCATGATCAGCACGCAAGGTACTAAGCAGCCCATCTTCGAACGGACCAACATCGCTGACCTTCAGGTCGTCTAGGTAGCCATTTACACCCGCGAAGATCACGCAAACCTGTTCTTCCGTCTTGAGCGGAGAAAACTGCGGTTGCTTGAGCAGTTCGGTGAGACGCTCGCCACGATTAAGCAGGCGCTGGGTTGCTGCATCAAGATCGGAGCCAAACTGTGCGAACGCCGCCATCTCGCGATACTGTGCCAATTCACCCTTGATCGACCCGGCGACCTGTTTCATCGCCTTGATCTGTGCCGATGATCCGACTCGAGACACCGACAGACCGACATTCACCGCTGGACGAATGCCCTGATAGAACAGGTTTGTTTCGAGGAATATCTGACCATCAGTGATCGAAATCACGTTTGTCGGAATATAGGCCGAAACGTCATTGGCCTGAGTTTCGATGATCGGAAGCGCCGTCAGCGAGCCGGAGCCATTTTCTTCGTTCATCTTCGCGGCCCGTTCCAGCAAACGCGAATGCAGATAGAACACGTCACCCGGATAAGCTTCACGTCCCGGCGGGCGGCGCAACAGGAGCGACATCTGGCGATAGGCAACCGCCTGCTTGGACAGATCGTCATATCCAATCAGTGCATGCATGCCGTTGTCGCGGAAATATTCACCCATTGTACAACCAGCAAACGGCGCCAGGAACTGCATCGGTGCGGGATCTGAAGCTGTTGCGGCGATGATGATCGAATATTCTAGCGCGCCACGCTCTTCGAGGATTTTGACGAACTGCGCAACGGTCGAGCGTTTCTGACCGACCGCGACATACACGCAGTAAAGCTTCTTGGATTCGTCATCGCCTTCATTAATCGGTTTCTGATTGAGGAAGGTATCCAGAAGAATCGCTGTCTTGCCGGTTTGGCGGTCACCAATAACCAATTCGCGCTGACCGCGGCCAATCGGAATGAGCGAATCAATCGCCTTCAGACCGGTGGACATGGGTTCATGCACGGAGCGGCGCGGAATAATTCCAGGCGCCTTGACGTCCACGCGCTTGCGATCCTTGGACTTGATCGGGCCTTTGCCGTCGATCGGGTTGCCGAGTGCATCCACCACCCGGCCCAAAAGCTCCTTGCCAACCGGCACGTCAACAATTGAGCCGGTCCGCTTGACGGTGTCACCTTCTTTAATATCCCGGTCATCACCGAAGATAACGACACCCACATTGTCGGCTTCAAGGTTCAGCGCCATTCCGGCAATTCCGCCCGGAAATTCGACGAGTTCACCAGCCTGCACGTTATCCAGGCCATAGACGCGGGCAATACCGTCACCTACCGACAATACCTGTCCAACTTCCGAGACTTCCGCCTCATTGCCAAAATTCTTGATTTGATCTTTTAGGATTGCGGAGATTTCCGCTGCACGAATGTCCATTAGCCGACCTCTTTCAGCGCGAGCTTGAGGGTGGAAAGTTTAGTTCGAAGTGACGTGTCAATCTGGCGTGAGCCAATTTTCACGATCATTCCGCCGAGAAGCGAAGGATCAACCGCCTGGTTGATCACAACATCCTTGCCGACCACGCTTTTCAGAGCGGCCTTCAATTCTTTCTGTTGAGCAGCACTCAAGGCGCTGGCAACGGTCACATCTGCCGTTTGTTCACCGCGATGAACAGCAAGCAAACGCCTGAATTCCTTTATGATCGAAGGCATGAAGAACAGGCGGCGGTTCCGTGCCACAACACGGATGAAATTGCCCACCAGGCCGCCAATTTTCGCCTTCTTGAGAATAGCATCAATCGAATTCAACTGCTGCTCGGCAGAGAATACAGGCGAACGCATCAGCCTTTGTAAATCCTCGCTGCCATCCACCAGATCTTCGAAATTCTTTAATTCGCTCTCTGACGACTCGACTGCGCCATCATCCAGGGATAGTTCAAACAGCGACGCTGCATACCTGCCGGCGATACCGGAATCTGTATTTTCGTGATCAGCCAAGGCGCATCTGTTCCAATTGTTATTTGTTCAACGAACCGCCCCATCGGCAACGCTTCTGAGCTGCCTCGTCCCGATGATTTCCTGTGGTACCCGAATGGGCCGGCTGGTCACTGAACGTGTTAATTTGTTCAAATCAGGATACTTCGCGCAACCCAACTGCGCAAAGCAGCGCTTCAACTAGCACAGCATATAGCGACTCGCAATACGCCATCGACCCGCTTTGGCGTCGGATCGTCGCACCTTTGAAAACTTGCGGTTTTACCGCCTCAAATCAGATCAAGAACAACGGCCGCCGGGATTCCGCCCAGAACCAGCTCAAACAGAAGCGCAGACCAATTGTAAAGATTGCTTGCGCGGTCGGAGAGGATGGATATCAGACGGCCAAATGCGGTAGCAAACCAGGCCGATGCCAATGCCACCAGAACAAATAAACCACCGTCAATCAGGACAAAAATTCCCGTAGCCAGGTAAAACCCGGCTAAACCGCTCCGTAGCTCGCCGGCTGACCCCGGACGATCGCCCCGTTCCGTCAGTCTTATCCACTTCAGCGCAGTTTTCGGCACAAGAAGGCAAATGAGCCCGAACCCAAGCGTGATAAGCGCGACACCAAACGCAAGCAGTTCACCACTATCAACCGGCACACCCTGCCCCGCTCGTATCGCCAGCGCCGGCAAGGAAGCCTGATAAAACGCAAGCGCAGCCAGTCCTACTGCAATCCACAGGCGAATGAAGACCGAATGTCCATAGCCATCGTCGAAAGCAATCTGAACGATTTTCCCGAGCGCCGCAGCTGCGAAGGCAGCACCCAATAATGCCAGCAAGACGGGTTGGCCGAATAAGAGAGCAGCGATCGCCAGCCCCATGGGAAAACCTGCAAAGGTCGAACGTCCCTCGCCATAGGCTTCCGGATGATCGGGACTTGCCGTCAGACCGATCGCGCTGAGCATGGATCGCGGTGCCACGAAATAGGCCAGTCCCAGCACCAACGCCGCAAGAGGCACTACCAATGGCAGCCATTCTTCAAATGTTTGGGGAATATAGAGTTCCATCAGCTTGCCTGTAATCGTTGATGGCTGATCGTTTTCCTGCAGATTTGCCTGCGGCAAGATCATGCAGCCTCAATCAGGAACCGTTTGGATTTGCCGCCCGTTACAGGAAACTTTGTGGATCGACGTCGATTTGTACTCTTACACTTCCGCGTTCTTTGCCGGCATTACCAATCATTTGCCGTATGAACCCTTGAATATCATCCTTCCTGCTCCCCTGCAGCAGGAGCCTGAACCGATATCGGCCGCGAATCAGCGCCAAGGGCGCTTCAGCAGGACCAAGTACCGTAATCTGACTACCGGCGGGCGCTGCTCGGCGCAATGCCCGGGCATGGTTTTCAGCATCCGGACGATTATTGGCAGAAACGATCAGGCTCGCCAACCGTCCGAAAGGCGGCAATCCCGCCAGACGGCGCGCCTCGATCTCCCGGGAATAGAACAATTCGCGGTCACCGGATTGTATTGCCCTGATTACCGGGTGATCGGGCTGATAGCTTTGTAAGTAACCGGTGCTTTTCTGACCGGAACGACCTGCCCTGCCCGTTACCTGCGACAATAACTGGAAGGTTCTTTCTGCTGCCCGCGGATCGCCATTGGCAAGACCAAGATCGGCATCGACCACGCCAACGCAGGTCATCAACGGAAAATTATGGCCCTTTGCAACGAGTTGGGTACCAATCACGATATCAGCCTCGCCATTGGCAACCGCATCCAGCTCCAGGCGCAGCCGCTTCACCCCACCGGTCATGTCGGAGGAAAGCACGATCGTGCGAGCATCCGGAAAGATTG
>JBCCEP010000222.1:0-6982 GCA_039030215.1 Pseudomonadota bacterium | reverse complement strand
GGTCAGCACCTGCAAGCGTAAAGCCCAGTCTTTCCATGGATGAGCGGAAATGGGCGGCATTATCCCATAGCCGCTTCCGCAATTCCTCACCGTCTTCAAGAATGTCGAATACCTTCAGCGAGGCTGCGGCTATGACCGGTGCAAGCGTGTTGGAGAACAGGTAGGGCCGCGATCGCTGCCGAAGCCAGGTAACGATCTGGGCGCTTGCACTCGTATATCCACCCGAGGCACCGCCAAGTGCCTTGCCCAGCGTGCCTGTGATGATATCCACCCGGCCTTCGACACCGCAATGTTCAACCGAACCTCTGCCATTTGGGCCTAGAAAGCCAACCGCGTGGGAATCATCGACCAGCACCATCGCATCATGACGCTCTGCCAGGTCACAGATGGCCGGAAGATTAGCAATGATCCCGTCCATTGAGAACACGCCATCGGTGGCAATCAATCTGAAACGGGCATCCGCCGCCTGTTTGAGACAGTTCTCTAATTCCTCCATGTCGTTGTTTGCATAGCGGTAACGCTTCGCCTTGCACAGCCGCACCCCATCGATGATCGAGGCATGATTTAACGCATCGGAGATGATCGCGTCATCCTCGCCCAACAGGGTCTCGAACAAGCCGGTATTGGCATCAAAACAGGAGGAATAGAGAATGGTGTCTTCCATTCCGAGGAAGGCCGAAACCCTTGCTTCAAGCTGCTTGTGCTCTTCCTGGGTTCCGCAGATAAATCTTACCGACGCCATGCCATAGCCATAGCGATCAATTGCAGCTTTCGCCGCCTGTTTCAGTTCTTCACTGTCTGCCAGACCCAGATAGTTGTTTGCGCAGAAATTCAGGACCTGGGCGCCGCTATCCAGTTCGATTTCACCGGACTGGCGCGAAGTTATCACCCGCTCCGGTTTGAAAAGCCCGGCACTTTTCAAATCGGCAATCTCGGTTGCAAGATGCTCATTGAAACGGTTTTTCGTCACCGGAAACTCCTTGTAGAAATGCGGACCAACCGCCATTTTGCCGGTCAGTTTTATCTAGGGTCAGGACTCAATAAATTGCTCGATATGGTAGGAGCAAATTTATGCGGATACAAGAAGTAGATGCGCCGGAAACCGTCTGGTTTTCAAGCATTTACGACGATGTAACCCGTGCAAATTTGCCTTATCCGAAGGACGCCTCGATCTGACGTCGAACTCCTACGTCAGAGCTTTCGACCGGGATGCCAACCCGCTCTTCAAGCTCTTCCTTGTATTTCTCGTCATATCGAGCGCCTTTTCGTGCAATTTAGTGGGGCCTGACCCTAATTGACGCCCAACACCACACAAAAATTGATATCCACTCCCTTCTACATGATGTTGTGCTGTGCGAAACTACCTACCTTTAGGCGCATAAGGTGCGCGGTTGACCTTTAAATTGAAGCGAGTTTGGCGATGGCAATTGTTGTGTTTACGGCAAATCTGAAGCGCCATGTCGACTGCCCGCAATCTGAAGCACCCGGCGACACAGTCGCTGAGGTTCTGGATCAGGTATTTGCGCAAAATGAATCATTGCGGGGTTACGTGCTCGACGAGCAGGGCGGGCTCAGAAAACATATGGGAATTATTGTTGACGGTACCGTAATCGCTGACAGAACCACGCTGAGCGATCCGGTAAGCACCAATAGTCAAATTTATGTTCTGCAGGCCCTTTCGGGCGGATAAATTTCATTGGGAGGTTGTGATGGCAGGAAAACTGCTGGTTTCAACGCGTAAAGGGTTATTTACAATCGAAGACAAGTCGGGATGGCAAATCACCGATACGGCATTCCTGGGAGACAATGTCAGCCTGGCTCTCCACGACACTCGCAACAACTATCAATATGCCGCCCTTGATCATGGCCATTTTGGCGTAAAACTGCATCGCAGAAAACCGGGGGAGGACTGGATGGAAATTGCAACACCAGCCTATCCGCCAAAGCCCGAAGACCTCGTCGAGGCGGATGGTTGGGGCAAGGAACTGCCCTGGACGGTCATGCGTATTTGGGCATTGGAAGCCGGTGGTGCCGATCAGCCGGGATTGCTTTGGTGCGGCACAATTCCAGGCGCCCTCTTTGTTTCCCATGATCACGGCGACAGCTGGGAATGGGTCAAGAGCCTGTGGGATCATCCCTCACGCAAGAGATGGTTCGGCGGTGGTGCAGACTGGCCCGGCATCCATTCGGTTTGTGTTGATCCGCGCGACTCCAACACGGTCCGCCTCGGCGTATCCTGCGGCGGTGTTTGGCGAACAACCGATTGCGGAAAGAGCTGGGATCTGACGGCCGACGGAATGCGGGCGGAATTCATGCCGCCGGATCAGGCAGGCGATCCGGAGATACAGGATCCACACTTCCTGGCACAATGCCGCAACGAGCCGGACCGGTTATGGGTGCAGCATCACAATGGTATTTTTCGATCCGACGATGCGGCTGAAAACTGGACCGAGATTGAAGATGTCAAACCATCCGGCTTCGGTTTTCCGGTCGTCGTCCACCCCAAGGATGGGGATACGGCCTGGTTTGTGCCCGGCATCAAGGACGAGAAGCGCTATCCGGTAGATGCCAGCCTTGTCGTGACCCGTACCCGCGACGGAGGGAAGACTTTCGACATTCTGCACGAAGGCCTGCCGCAGAAACATGCCTACGACGTGGTCTTGCGCCATGCGCTCTCGCTTGATGAAACCGGCGATTGCCTGGCTTTCGGTTCGACGACAGGCAGTCTTTGGGCCAGCAAGAACCAAGGTGAAAACTGGACAGAAATCTGCCACACCCTTCCGCCGGTCTATGCGGTCCGGTGGTGCTGAGGTTTATTTATTGGGCTGATACAAAGAAACGCCGCCCCTGGATTTGGGCGGCGCATCTATTTGTCGACTTATGGATTTCCTGGAGGTTGCTGCATCTTCTCCATAACCTGGTCGAGCGAGAAACTCGCAGCCTTCTGCCTCGGTGGAAATTCCTGGAATGTTTCAAGAAATTCACCGACATATGCCTGTGCTGGTACCAGCAAATAGGCACGGTCGAGCAACCAGTCGTAATAGGTATTCGATGTCCGATAACTACGTTCGTAGGGATCACGCCGCAGGTTGAACATCAACGGTACGCGCAATGGCGTCCAAGGCTCTATCCAGGCTCTAAGCGTATTATACGCCTTCTGCTCCAGAAAGATCATCTTCCAATCATTATACCGAAGTGCTGTCAGGTCACCGTCATCGGAGAAGTAGAAAATCTCCCGGCGCGGGGTCTCTTCGGTCTCACCGGTTAGGAAAGGCAGGAAGTTGTAGCCATCCAGGTGCACCTTGTATTCCCGGCCAATGGCCTGAACACCGCCTTGCTTGAGTTGCTCCTTGATATCCGGATTGCCCGCCGCTGCCAGATAGGTCGGTAACCAATCCATATGATGCATGATTTCATTTGAAACCGAACCGGCCTCGATATTGCCGGGCCATCGCACCATGGAGGGAACCCGCCATCCGCCTTCCCAATTGGTATTCTTTTCGCCAAAGAACGGCGTCGCCGCTGCATCCGGCCAGGTATTGTAGTGCGGACCATTATCGGTTGAATAATGGACAATGGTATTGTCAGTGATGCCCAATTCGTCCAACACGTCGAGCAGCTGACCGACATGCAGATCATGCTCGATCATTCCGGCTGAATATTCATCGACATGCTTGCCGGCAAGCTCATCGGCCTGGGCTCGCATCTCGGGTTTCACATGCGTACGGAAATGCATGCGGGTACCGTTCCACCAAACATAGAACGGCTGGCCCTGTTCATGCGCACGCTTGATGAAATCGATCGCCGCAGCGACTGTCTCTTCATCCACCGTCTCCATGCGCTTTTTGGTTAGCGGACCGGTATCCTCGATCGTACCGTCGGCCGCCGACTTGATCACCCCCCGCGGACCAAACCGTTCGCGGAAAGCGGGATCTTGCGGATAGTCCTCGTTTTCCGGCTCTTCCTCGGCGTTCAGGTGATAGAGATTGCCGAAGAATTCATCAAAGCCATGGTTTGTCGGCAGATGTTCGTCCTTGTCGCCAAGATGGTTCTTGCCAAACTGGCCGGTCACATATCCTTCAGCCTTCAACAGGCCGGCAATTGTTGGATCTTCTTCCTGCATGCCGAGTTCGGCGCCAGGCAATCCGACTTTCGACAAGCCGGTCCGAAAAACGCTCTGCCCCATAATGTAGGAGGAGCGTCCAGCCGTGCAGGATTGTTCGCCATAATAATCGGTAAAGATCATGCCTTCATTGGCGATCCGGTCGATATTGGGCGTGCGATAACCCATCAAACCCATTGTATAGGCGCTGATATTGGATTGACCGACATCATCGCCCCAGATGACCAGGATATTGGGTTTGTCAGCCTGGGCAAATGCAATTCCAGGCAAAATCAGCATGGCTAAAGCCAATAACAGCGCTCGCCATAAAGATTGTATTCGCGAAAATACTCTTTCTACTCTTGATAACATGAGATCTCCTTGGGGTGAGAACAAACCGATATCCGCCTTGGAATATCAACCTCGGCATGTCACCGCATTTTAGGCTGCAAGCCAAGTCCCTTTTTTTGGGGTTTGGCTTCGGTGATTGCTTTTTTACGAATCGATTCCCGCAGCGCCGTGATAGGCGCATGGGTGAGACAGCCCCGGACCTAAGGAATACTGGTCCTGGTTAAGGAATAGGGTGGATATCGAGGATGGTACGGTTGGGTGGATTTGAACCACCGACCTCTGGAGCCACAATCCAGCGCTCTAACCAACTGAGCTACAACCGCATGGGCTTGATCAGCAAAATATGATCCTGATCAGTGGCGGGATACCGCCAAGCGCCCGATAATGCAATAGCCCCGCCGCCGATTGCAATTGCCTGGACAAAAATAAAGCCGGGACCACGAGGTCTCGGCTTTAGGTTGATCCCTTAGATGGAGCAATGTCAGACCTTGCTCCAATGATTTTTGTTCGCTGGTTAGGCTTTCTTGGGAGTGACCGCGTCTACAGCTTTTTCGGCCACTTTTTCTGCAACCGCTTTTACCGGTGCGGTTGATTCTTCAGAGACCTTTGCAGTCAGTTCCTGTGCTTCCTTGGTCTGGGCGGAAAGCACTTCGAAGCTGTTGCGGAAAAACTCGCTCTGGAGTTCCATCAATTCGGAAACCGATTTGATTGCCGAAAGCTTCTCCATATAGGTAATGCTGGCTTCGGTATTGGCCTTTGTGTTTTCAATGGCCTTTGAGGAAAGTGCGATTGCACCTTCGCGAGCTGCTTCAAACGCCTGCTTGGCGGATTCAGTCGCTTCCTCTGCAGCAACCTTGAACTGCTCATAGGCTTCTGCATTCTGGGCAACAGTCTTTTCGGCGGACGTGAGCACCACCCAGCAGCGCCGCCATAACGGCCTTGGCACTTTGTGGATTGGTCAGTTGCCAACCTGCGGGGGGTTCGTCGAGCGAGATTCCAAACCGCACGTCGCCCGCTGTTGTGACGGCCGCATGGCCGCCCAAATGTCCGGCCAGCACACGAGCGATCTGGTTGCCACCGTGATGACCACCCAATACCGGTACGATCGATGAGCCATCGTCCGCCACAGCAATAACCGCCGGGTCGCTGTGCTTGTTTTCGATGTAGGGCAGCAACAGTCGCACCAGCGCACCGGCAGCCATGATGCCGATCAAAGTACGCTTTTGTTCAAACAGGCTGCCCAGATGCCCACCAGCGTCGTCGAATAGATAATCGGCGTTTTCCACGCGGTCGCGCAGACCATGGATCTCGCCGCCAGACAGCGATTTGATTTCCTCGGCAACAGGCATCGAAGAGGAAGACAAAACGACAATGGCAGGACCATTGGAACTCGGGTTCATTGTTGATCTCCAGACATTGGCAGGTCGACGATCCAATCTTCTGCACCCTTGTAGATGAGGATCATCGAAAAATAAGGGGCGGCAGTCTCGTCGACATCAGCCAGTGGTGACAGTTTTTGGTTGGGCAGCGTGACGCGCTCCAAATAGGCCGACTGCTCAAGCAGACCTGCGTCGCTGATCAGCGCGCGAACCCGGTCTAGATGCCGTCCGACTTTGATGAAGCAAAGCGCATTGCTGCTTGCCAAGTGTGTCTTAATTTTTTCGTCCTCAAGTGGCGCGGGAACCACAGTTAGTACATCGTTGCGGGCTGCCAGCGGTCGGCCAAAAGCCGCCGCAGAGGCCATCATTGAAGATACACCAGGCACGACTTCGCACTCATATTGATGCGCCAGCCGCTCAAACAAATACATGAAGGATCCATAGAAAAACGGATCGCCTTCACAAAGGACGACCACATCTTCACCTGAATCCAGGTGCGAAGCGATTTCTATTGCAGCCTGATCATAAACACTTTTTGCCGGAAATCGCTCGACGCGCATGGGCACGACGATGGGTATTTCCCTTTGCTCAGGCTTCATGAACTGAGCGACAATGGACCGGGCAAAACTCTCGCCGCTGTCGGGTGCAGGATAGGCGACGACGGAGGCGTTTGTCAGCAATCGGTGCGCCTTCAAGGTCAGCAGTTCCGGATCGCCGGGCCCGACGCCAATGCCATAGAGTTTTCCGGTCATCACGCGGCCTCACCCGGTTTGGTAACGCTCCACTGAGTCACCGGCATCGCTGCGCGCCAGCCGCGATATGGACCAACACTCTCAGCTTTTTGCACGCTCAAACGAACCAGCTCGCCACCGAATTTTTGATGCAACTCAAACAAGCGGCCTTCGCTCTCCAGAGTGACAACATTGGCGACCAGACGACCGCCAGGACGCAGGGCCGCCCATGCGGCATCGAACAGGCCTTCGCAAGTTAGTCCACCACCAATAAATATGGCATCGGGTTGGGGAAGGTCTTCCAGAACACCGGGCGCCCTGCCCTCAACCACCACCATTTTTTCTGCACCCAGATTGACCATGTTCTGGCGGATCATTTCAACGCGCTCCGCCTTATGCTCGATGGCAACACTGATGGC
>JBCCEP010000221.1:0-7027 GCA_039030215.1 Pseudomonadota bacterium | reverse complement strand
GCCGAGACAAGGTCCGTGATGTCGTCGATCGTGATGACGTAGGAATGCTGTGCGTCGGTATCCGTCTCACGTTCCAAAGTTACCTGGACGTTCAAAACACGTTCCTGACCTTTTCTCCACAGCGATACTTGGTCGCGATATTCGTTGCCCTCCGAATCTCTTGCCTTTTCAAATATGCTCCCAAGTTCGGGAACGAGGTCACCAATTTGCTGGCCGGAGAAATTGGTGTCGTCCAGCATGTTTTCGGCAGCTTTGTTGAAAATCGTAATCAGCCCGTCACCATCCACGCCGATGACGGTAGCACTGACACCCGACAATACCGCCTCAGTAAAGCGTGCCCTTTGATCGATGTCATCTTTTGCCTGAAGAATCTCATCGCGTTGATCCCGAAGCTCGATGATCATCTTGTTGAAGGTATCGCTCAGGCTCTTGAGATCGCCCTCGGTGTGCTGTGTACCCACCTGTGCAGCCAGGTTGCCTTTTCTGACTTCATCCGATGCGGTGATCAATCTTCTGATCGGTGAGACAATTCTGTCGGCGACACTAATCCCCATCCAGATCGCAGACAGAAGAACGATTAGACAGACACCAATATACAGAACCGCGAACGCCAGTTGGAACGAAAGGCGATTGCTTTCCAGACCGCGATACTCCGCCGTATTCGCCTCCATCAAACGCAATGCCTGGGTGACCTCCGGCCGGAGGGCCATTATCGTATAAAGGTAAGCGTTCTGGATATCCTGAAGCTTGAACATCGCACCAATGAAATTGGTTTTGCCAGGCGGAATGCTGACCGGGTCACCGGAATCGGCTGCAACAAAAAATTCCTCTACAGCGCCGGGTAGCTGCAAATCTGTTTCGATGTCTGCAGCAACAATTTGTGAACCGTCCCGGCGCAGCAGTTTCGCCCCGAGAAAGCCCCTGCCCTTTGCCTGGATTGTGATCAGGTTTTTGAAACCATTGGGATCGAGTCGGTATAGCTGAAGCGCGCGGTCAAGTTCGTAAGCAAGCGAAATGGTATTTCCGGTCAGGACACGGCGGCTCTCGTCCATGTAAGCGCCTGCGATATCAATTGAACTGCCGACAATCTGACGCGTGCGTTGTTCAAACCAGCGATCCAGACCCAAATCCAGGGTAATGCTGGCGACCACCGCGACCAGCACGGCCGGAACCGCCGCAACGAGCGCAAACAATCCAACAATCCGGATATGCAGTCTTGCGGCAGCGCGGCCTTTCCGCCGTGCATTTAAAAGCCTGGCGACCTCACGGATAATCAAGGTAACCAGAATCAGCGCCAAAACGCTGTTTATGGCGAGCGCGGTTACAACAACCTCATTGGTGGGTGCCAATGGGGTCAATCCGATCAAAACGAGAAACGTTGCAGCACCGGTGATCAGCAGCGCAACCACTGCTCCAAATCCCAGCATTCGGGAAAAATTTCTTCTTTCCTGCAACGAGGCAGAACCACCATCCTGCTCGTGCGGAACCTTGTCAGACGCAACCGGGCCGATTTGTGATTCTGTTAGGCTCATCGCCTGTTACAGCTCCAGGTCTGGTGGGTACAGGAAAGTGGAATTAAACGCGCATTGTTGTGTCTTCGGTGCAACATTGCGACCCGAATGTGGCATAAATGAAACAGTTATTCAATCAAACATAAAAATTTGTCACAACGATATTCGTTCAGCGCATCGTCCGGATTATCTGGATATCCAGCTCGCGGATTTTCTTGCGCAAGGTGTTGCGGTTTAGTCCCAGCAACTCTGCAGCTTTGATCTGATTTCCTCGGGTTGCTGCCAGCGCTGAAGTAATCAATGGCTGCTCCAGCTTGCGCAATATACGATGATACAGGCCCGGTGGTGGCATGCTGTCTCCGTATTCGGCGAAATATCCGGCCAGCCAGGTTTCTGTCGCAGCAGAGATATCAACTGGTGCGGCATCCATGGCATTAGCTGATTCATCGCCAAACGGTTCAGCGCCTTGTAATTCATTATCAACAATTTCGGCGGTGATCGTATCCTGCGGATAAAGTGCCGTTAATCGACGAATTAGGTTTTCCAGCTCACGCACGTTTCCCGGCCAGCGATAGCGTTTGAGGATGTCAGTGGCGTCCTGCTCCAGCCGCTTTGCCGACAGGCCATCCTTTTCCGCCTGGGCAAGAAAATGCTGAACAAGATAAGGAATGTCTTCTGACCGTTCGCGAAGCGGTGGAAGGCGCAAGGGAACGACATTCAATCGGTAATAAAGGTCTTCTCGGAACAGACCCTGGTTGATCAGTATTCTAAGATCCTTGTTTGTGGCAGCAACAATTCGAACATCCGTCCGGATCGGAGTTCGTCCCCCAACCGTCGTATATTCACCTTGCTGTAACACGCGCAGCAGCCGCGTTTGCGCATCCATCGGCATATCGCCAATTTCATCAAGGAACAGTGTCCCGCCCTCGGCCTGTTCGAACCTTCCCGAAGATCTGTGTTGTGCGCCTGTGAAGGCACCTTTCTCATGTCCGAACAATTCGGTTTCGATTAGGTCTTTGGGGATGGCCGCCATGTTGATCGCGACAAACGGTCCGTTGCTTCGTTTTCCATAGTCATGCAGGGCACGGGCCACAAGCTCCTTGCCGGTGCCGGATTCGCCGGTGATCATCAATGTCAGGTCGGTTTGCATCAGCCTTGCCAGGACACGATAGATTTCCTGCATGGCCGGCGAACGGCCGACAAGCGGCATGCGATCAGCATCCTCATCCAACTCACCGGCATCGGACACGCGCTTTGGTTCGGACAACGCCCTGCCGGCAATTGCTATCAGTTCCTGCAGATCGAACGGCTTGGGCAGATATTCGTAAGCCCCTTTTTCCGACGCCTTGATTGCGGTCATGAAGGTGTTCTGTGCGCTCATCACGACAATCGGCAAATCCGGGCGCAATCGCTTGATCCGTGGCAGCAGGTCGAAGGCGTTACCATCGGGCATGATGATATCGGTAATGACAAGATCGCCATCACCCGAAGATACCCAACGCCAAAGAGTTGCGATATTTGACGTAACGCGTACTTCATATCCTGCCCTGGACAACGCCTGATTTAATACCGTGCGGATTGCGGTATCATCGTCAGCGACAAGTACGAGCCCTTTGCTCATTCGACTTCATCCTGATCTTCAGTTTCGGTTTCGCCGCGCCACGCCGGCAATAATATTCGGAATGTCGTTTTTCTAGGTTCGGATTCACATTCAACGACGCCACCGTGATCACCGACAATTTTTGCAACCAATGCCAACCCCAGCCCCGAGCCATTGGGCTTCGAGGTTACAAATGGGTCGAAAAGATGCGGTCGAATGTCCTCATTGACGCCCGAACCATTGTCACGCACACAAAACTCCAGTGGCAGTGAAACGCGTTCCGCAGACCCTGGAACCGATAAGTGAATTCCGGGCCTGAAAGCCGTCGTTAAATGAATTTCGCCATCTGCGCGATTGGAGAGTGCTTCAGATGCATTTTTAACCAGATTCAGGAAAACTTGAATGAGCTGATCCCGATTTCCGTAGACCGGCGGCAGCGAGGGATCGTATTCCTCGGTGATCCGAATGTTCCTTGCAAATCCGGATTTGGCTAGTGTTTTGACATGCTCCAGAACCGCGTGGATATTTACCGGATCACGCTCGATTGGCCGCTGATCGGAAAATACTTCCATTCGGTCGACCAATTTCACGATTCGATCCGCCTCGTCGGTAATCAGGCGCGTTAATTGCCGATCCTGTTCATTTGCCGCCATTTCCAGGAGCTGTGCAGCGCCGCGAATGCCTGATAATGGGTTCTTGATTTCATGCGCAAGCATTGCCGCCAGCCCGGTTACCGTCCGTGCCGCACCTCGATGCGTGAGTTGCCGGTCAATCTTGTCGGCCATGCTGCGTTGCTGAAACATCAACACGACGCTGTCTTGCTGTTCCAGCAGCGGCGAGGCATAGGCGTCAACGACCTGTTCGCGGCCAATTCGCGGCGAGGAGATGTCGACCTTGTATTCATTGATGGCGGTTCCGGAGACCCTGACCTGATCAATCAGACTCAGAACCGGGCTGCCAAATGGAATAAAATGATTAAGCAGATGGCGAGACATATGAGCAGCAGAAGAACCAAAAAACGCTTCTGCGGCCAAATTTGCATGGGCGACCCGCCCCTCTCCGTCCACAACCAGAACAGGTTGCGGCAAGGAATCCAGAACGGGATATTTCCCATTATCGGAACTTCTTGGCGTATCTTGCATCATCTGCGTCATGCTGCTTCCGAAATTTCATCGGCCAGGTCGGATGCCCGGCGAAAAACAGAAATGACGCGATCCGGCTCAATCGTAGTCATGATTTCTTTACGCAGACTGTCGTTCGCTGCAGATGCGATGCGCTCAAAATACCAGGAAAGATGTTTACGGGCCTGCTTGACGCCGACTTCCTTGCCGTAAAAGGAGAGCATCATTTCATAGTGCTCTATCGCGACATCAGCGATAAATTCGGGATCATTTATTCGGGCGTCTTTCGGCAAGAAGCCTGAGATCTGGCCAGGCAACCAGGGAGCGCCATAAGCCGCGCGCCCAACCATTACCCCATCAGCGGCACATGCCTTCACCGCGGATCTTGCGGTGTCATTGTCCGCAATATCTCCATTTACGACGAGTGGAATTGCTATTTCTTCGCGAACTGCCTTGATGGCATCCCAATTCGCCCTGCCCTTGTAGAACTGACACCTTGTGCGGCCATGAACCGTAACCATGGCAACGCCAAGTTGTTCGGCGCGGGAGGCAAGTTTCGGTGCATTGATCGATTGGTCATCCCAACCCAGCCGCATTTTCAAAGTCACCGGAACGTCAACTTCACTGACCACCGCTTCGATCAGACGTGCTGCATGATCAAGATCTCGCATTAGCGCCGAACCGGAATATCCGGAAGTGACACGCTTAGCCGGACAACCCATATTGATATCGATTATGTCCGCACCATTATTGACAGCCATATTTGCCGCCAGTCTCATCCAGTTTTCTTCACGGCCAGCCAATTGGACAATGTGATCTGCAGAACCGGAACTGCCGATCTTCATTTCCATCTCGGCCTGCCCACAGACCAAAGCCTCGCTGGCAACCATCTCGCTGACCACTGCGCCGGCACCAAAACGCCATGCCAGATTTCGGAAAGGCACGTCGGTCACACCGGACATCGGCGCAAGAAACGTTTTGTTGCGAATCTGCCGGGTTCCGATATTCAGGGGTTCGCTAAATTCCATTGGCCTTCAATTACTGCGAATTTGGCAGTTTGATCAAAAAATAGGCAATTTTGCCGGTTGCCTGTAAACTAACCACTATTTGCTGCGATGCACAAGTGGCAATTTGTGGTCAAATTTGCGAATTTCAATCGCTTCAGGGAGTTCAGTTTGCATAATTGTGTTGCCATTATTGTCGCAGCAGGTCGCGGTCACCGTATGGGTTCCTCGGATAACGGACCAAAGCAATATCGAAAACTCGGTTCGCAGGCTGTTTTGAATCGCACCATTTCGCGATTCGTCAACCATCATGAAGTCGACCTGGTCTTGCCGGTGATTCACGCCGACGACCTGGATTTGTTCAACAATTCTGTCTTGCCACACGCCAAGCTCATGGATCCGGTCGCTGGGGGCGCGACGCGGCAAAAAAGCGGGTTTTGTGGACTAAGGGCACTGGAAACTTTGGAACCAAATACCGTGCTGATACATGACGGGGTTCGTCCATTTACAGAGGTGGGGACAATAAGTGATGTTATCAATTCGATAGAACCAGGCATTTGCGCACTACCGGCCCATCCAATTTCAGACACGTTGAAACATGTGGACGAGCAGGGATTCATCGATGGTACCGTCAGCCGGGCCTCCCTGTTTGGTGCACAGACACCGCAAGGTTTTGTCTATAAGGAGATCCTTGCCGCTCATCGTCTGGCTGATGGTGATGAAGATACTGAATATACCGATGACGCCCAGATTGCAGAGGCTGCCGGTTTGAAGGTTCGTATTGTACCGTCTCCCGCGACCAACACGAAAATTACCACGCAGGAAGATCTGGAGGCAGCGAATATGCGATATCAAACCGCTGATACTCGCACAGGCATCGGCTATGACGTGCATCGTCTTGTCGCCGGAAACATTGTTACGCTTTGCGGCGTGGAAATCCCGCATACCCATTCGCTTGACGGGCATTCCGATGCCGATGTGGGGCTGCATGCACTGACGGACGCCCTGCTGGGCACGATTGCCGACGGCGATATCGGAAGTCACTTCCCCCCGAGTGATAAGGAGTGGAAAAATGCGTCCTCGGACCGGTTTCTGAAGCACGCAGTGAACCTTGTTCGCGAAAACGACGGAACCATAACCCATCTCGACATAACGCTGATTTGCGAAGCGCCAAAAATTGGTCCCCATCGTGATGAAATGCGAAGCACCGTTTCGGAGATCACAGGGGTGAATTTTTCCCGTGTCTCGGTAAAGGCCACCACCAATGAACGAATAGGATTTATTGGTAGGCAGGAGGGCATTGCGGCCATGGCAACAGTGACCGTTTCCTTTGGTACGATGGACATGGAGGAATTGAATGGAAATTGATCCCGAACTTCCGACGATGGCCAATGTCATTCTTGAGCGATTCCGAGAAAAGGGATTTCTCGTAGCCACGGCGGAATCCTGTACCGGTGGTCTCGTCAGCGCGCTGCTTACGTCGATTCCCGGATCATCCGACGTCGTCGATCGCGGATTCGTGACCTATTCAAACGACGCCAAAATGGACCTGTTGGGCGTATCGAAAGACAGTCTTGGTGAATTTGGTGCTGTTTCTGTCCAGGTTGCAGCCGAAATGGCCCGCGGTGCGATCGAGAATTCCAAGGCAGATGCCGCAGTTTCAATAACCGGAATCGCAGGACCGGGCGGCGGTGACGAGGAAAAACCGGTCGGTTTGGTATTCATCGCAGTCGCCAGACGAATTGACGAAGGTTCATTTGTCGAAGAGTTTCGATTTTCGGACATGTCGAG
>JBCCEP010000220.1:0-7040 GCA_039030215.1 Pseudomonadota bacterium | reverse complement strand
GTTCCCTTGCTGGCTTCAATTTCCTGACACTGCATTTCAAAGAAATCGTTCAGGATCCTGGCGGTGTCGGCTGCATTCATGTGCTCGGAAAGTGAAGTAAAGCCGACAATGTCGGAAAACATGATCGTAATTTCGCGCTCGACGGTCGGTATCCTGTCCACACCGGACCGAATAAGACGTGCAACCAGCGGGCGGGGAACGTATCGCGCGAATTCGCGCATGGCCCGGCGCACATTGTTAAGTGCTTCAGCCTGATCATTGATTTCGCGTATCCGAGAGCCGGGCAGGGGCTTCAGCCCGTCAATATCGAATGCCGAGAGCTGCCTGGCTGTCTTTGCGATGGCGACCATCGGCAGGGAAATGCGGCGACCGAGCAAGAAAGCCACCAGAACGGCGACCAGCAGTCCCAATATTCCGACAAAGAAGGTTCTTATTGCTCGAAACACTTCTGCACCGATGTCGGATTTCTTAAAATAGGCGCCGAGTGTGTAGGGGTTTCCGCTGGCGCCGGCCAGTGTTTTCGTGATGTACACATAGCCCTGCCGGCCTTCGGTCTCCTTGACCAAGATGCCGCTTCGCAAGGCTTTACGAAACCGATCGGTGCTTTCTGCATTCAGGTAGTCCGCCAGAGTTTTGTCAGGAAACTCGGCCAATGGATAATCGGATCTGCCACGCAGCAGCTCCGGATCAGCGGAATAAGCGATTACATTATTATTAGCGTCCAGGACAAAGGCAGTTGTGAAATTTGAGCGGCCAATCCGTGCAATGATACGGTTGACGACATATCGGCCCACTGCCGCAACGATGTAGCCGTTGTTCTGACCGTCGCGAACCAATGGCAAGAACACGAAATTGAACAGAACCGGGCCAATCTTTACCGGCTGTCCCCATTTAGGTTCATCGAAATTGCCGGTCAGCTGATCAACCAGCGAAGCCTTGGCCTCACTCGAGAACCAATTTGGACTGAAAGATTCTATCTTGTCTTCAGGATCCCGGCGCAGATAGAGCAGGGTGCCGTCTGTCCTGTACAAGAACAATGCCTCTACCGCAGGTTCTGTCGTAAGGATGGTACGAAATACCGGCTCTACCTCAGCCTGTTCCAGATTTTCGATCGTGCCATTGGCATAAAGGGAAGCAAATGTCTGGACGGATAGTTCGGTGCGTCCGGTTTCCTGCCGGATTTCGTCTTCCATTCCGGTAATCAGGGATTCGGCTCGCTCGTTAAGAAGCGAAAACGTGTTGTTCAAATTCGAGTCGACCGACATGAACAGCACAATGCCGACGGACAGCGCGACCAGCGCGCCAAATGTCGATGCCAGCACAAAGCGCATTGAAAATACGCGTTTGCCGGATCCGTTTTCATCGCGGTTGGTTTGACTATTCATCCTTACTCATCTGTTCTCAGGTAGCTACATGACAGATAATTGAACAACTATCACCATAATTCTCGTTAATTATTGGGTCGATGTGACCATTGGAACCATCACATAGAGCACTGTCTTGTAGCACCGTCTTACATAGGCAAGAAAGAAGGCGATGAATGCCGTTTTTCGCTTTTAAGGGCGCATTGACGGTGCTATAGAGCGCGCGAAACGCTTTACGATCGGATTTCGGCAGTGGAGCGAAGCGGGTATGGTGAAATTGGTAGACACGCCAGATTTAGGTTCTGGTGCCGCAAGGCGTGGGAGTTCAAGTCTCTCTACCCGCACCAATCCCTCCGGATCCAGTTCCTACCGGACATTGGCGCTGACCCGAATTTTTATTGGGCTGCCAGGCGGTGAATGGACAAAGCAGAGGAAGACAACAGGAAAATGGATGTAGTTGAAACAGCGCGCGAAGGCCTTAAGCGCGAATTGAAAGTCACCGTTCCGAAGGCGGATTTGGCAGAGCGACTGCAGAGTCGGCTTGAGGAACTGAAAGGCCAGGTGCGTCTTAACGGATTCAGGCAGGGCAAGGTTCCGATAAGCCACTTGAAAAAGGTTTACGGCAAACAGGCCATGGCTGAAATCGTGAATGATCTGGTCAACAAACAGACCGGTGAAATTCTGGTCGAGCGAGAAGAAAAAGCAGCGCAGCAGCCCGAAATCACCATGACGGAAGACGAGAAAGAAGCCGAGGCGGTATTGTCCGGTGCGGCGGATTTCGAGTTTTCGGTTGCTTATGAGGTGCTTCCAGAAATCAATGCACCGGACCTTGCCAAGCTGAAAATCGAACGCCCGGTCGCGGAACTAAGCGACAAGGAAGTCAAAGAGCAAGTCGAGCAGGTTGCGGAGAGCGCACGCTCCTATGAGGAGAAGAAGGGCAAGGCTGCGAAAAAGGATCGTGTGACAATCGATTATGCCGGCAAGGTTGACGGCGAATTGTTTGACGGCGGCACGGATACCGACTCTCAGCTTGTAATCGGATCCGGCCGTTTCATTCCCGGTTTTGAGGATCAGCTGATCGGCAAGAAGGCCGGTGATGAGACAGTCGTCAAGGTAGAGTTTCCAGAGAACTATCAAGCTGACCATCTGGCAGGAAAGAAGGCCGAGTTCGATGTCACGGTCAAACTGGTTGAGAAACCCGGCAAGCTGGAAATTAATGACGAGCTGGCAAAGCAGCTTGGCCTAGAAAGTGCCGAGAAGCTGACCGAAACCGTTCGCAGTCAAATGGAAAGCCAGTACGGTTCGTATACGCGGGCACGCGTGAAGCGGCAGGTCCTCGATCAACTGGACAAGGCCACCGATATCGAACTTCCGCAGAAGATGGTCGAGCAGGAATTTGACAACATCTGGGGTCAGGTCACCGGCGAACTGGAACGTTCGGGCAGGACCTTCGAGGATGAGGACACGACCGAAGAAAAAGCCCGCGAAGAATATATGAGCCTGGCGGAACGGCGCGTGAGACTGGGTCTGGTGCTTGCCAATATTGGTGAGGCTGCCGAAGTGCAGGTCACCGAGGAAGAATTGCAGCGCGCGATCTACGATCAGGTCCGTCAGTATCCGGGCCAGGAACAGCAGGTATTTGAATATTTCCGCCAACATCAGGATGCTGTTGCAGGCTTGAGGGCACCAATCTACGAGGACAAGGTGGTTGATTTCATCATGTCCAAGGCGGATGTGAAGGACAAGAAGGTCAGCAAGGAAGAGCTGATCAAAATGGATGAGGAAGACGAAGAATAAGCGTCTTGTGAAATCAAATGAAAAACCCGGCTGTTTTCCAGCCGGGTTTTTTTGTGTCCGTAATCAGATCTTCTGACATCAGTTTTCTTTGCCGAATTTGCCGGCTGCGTGCGCAAGCATGGTGTAAACCTTGCCGGTATCCGACGTCATGTAGGTCTGTGTCATCATGTTGTCGCGGTCGCCACTGGACACGTCTTTCAGCAGTTTCTCGAAATCTGCAATGTAACGGTCGACGGCGCGCCTGAACTCCGGCTCGCGTTCATATTTTGACTTTATCTCGTCGAAGGTCTGTTCGCCCTGAAGAGTATAAAGTCTGCGGGTGAATATGTTGCGCTCACCACGCTGATAGCGATCCCAAAGATCAATGAAGGTGTCGTGGTCGATCGCGCGTGCGATATCCATGGAAAGCGAATTCAGGCTTTCAACGACATGAAGTGGCGTACGGCTGGCCTCGCCGGTTTGCTTGTCGGTACCTGCCGGTGATTTTCCACGGCTGCCACCCTTCGCCGGTGTCGTATCGTCGGTGTCGGCGGAGGCGCGCCGCAGCAGGTCACTTACCCAGCCGCCTTGGGCTGTATCGGGCATTGGCTGGGCGGGCCGTTGCGGGGGCGTTGGTGCGGTCGCAGGTGCGCTGCGCAATCCGGTAGGTTCCGCCGGACGCTGACGCCCGCCGCCGGCTGGCTGCCGGCTGCCGCCGCGAGGTGTCGGATCAGCAAGGCGATCGCCAATCGAGGCCTTTGGATTTCCCCGCGTCGGCGCCGGTGCCGAAGGTGCGGGATTTGGTGGTGGTGACTGGGTCAGGCCATATTCAGGCCCCTGTGTGGCGCTGCTTCCAATGGCTCCTGCAGCAGCCAGTTTCGGCTGGGGCAGGGCAGATACTGACGTGTCAAAAGACTTGCCCGATTTCGCGACGATATCGGAGAGATCTTTAAGCGCTGCGATTTGATCCGAAACAACCCGGCGCATGGCGTCGGCACTCTCACGGGTTTCTTCAGGCAGCTCCAAGACACCGCGGCGTACCTGCTCGCGGGTCGCTTCCAGTTCGCGGTTGATCGCTTCTGAAGCACCGCGCATGGCGCCCACAGTCTCGTTCAGCCGTTCAAGTGCACGATCAAATGCTTCTTCCAGCTCGGCATTGATCCTGGAACCGGCGGTATTGGCTTCCTTCATCATGTTCTTGATCAAGGATGACAGAACTTCACTGAAATGCGTCATCGAGCTTTCGATTGAAGACGACCGTGTTGCCAGTTCATGCGCAAGCTTCTCGATCGGTTCCTGCTTGGCATCGAGAACCGAAGCAAGCTGCTTCTGAGCTGCTGTCACGTTTTCTGCTGCTTCAAACAACTGCGTTGAATGCTTGTCGAAACGGAAGGCCGAGCCGGAAACATTCTTGGACAGGTATTCGACAGACTCGTTCAGGCTGTCGGCGGTATTGGCCGCAGTCTGACGCGTGTTTTCGGCCTGGATATTGGCCTTCTCAACAGATTCCTGCAGGCGGAGCGTGCCGTCGACAATATTGTGCTCGATCCGCTTGACGGAGTCGCCGGTAATTTCCACTGCGCTTTCCAGACCGCGCGCGGATTGGCCAAGCACTGACAATAGTGACGAGATGTCCGAGGCGAGGGTAGTCGCAACGCTTTCGACCTGTGTGACCAGTTCTTCGCCTTCCGTACGGATGCCGGCGATGATTGGTGCGGCCTTGTCTTCCAGAATACCGGAAAGCTCCTGGGCGCGATCTGCGAGTGCCGCACTGAAGTCCCGGGTTTTTTCCTCCAGGCTGCGCTGTGTTTGCAGCAGTTCGTTTCCAAGAGTCTTGTTGATGTCCTGAGCCCTGTCGGTCAACATGGTATTGAGCGACTCTGCTTTCAAATCGATATGCTTGCCTGTCAGCTCGATTGTCTCGCTGATCTGGTTGGCGAGGCTGCGCTGCTTGTCCTCAATGCTCTCGGCGATCAGGCGGGCACCGGTACCGAATTTCTCGGTAATCATGCCTTGACCGTTTTCAAGCCTGGCCTGCAGATCATCTGCGCCAACCTCAAACGCGCTTGCAAATTTGTCATTTGCCTGAGCAACCATTTGCTGAATTGCACTGGTGCGATTTTCAATCTGCGTTACCAGTCCGACATTTTCTTCCATCATGCCGGCGAGCTGTTTCGTGCGATTGGCCAGCGAATCCGAGAATTCGCGGGTTGTCGTTTCGAGGCTACGCTGCGTATCCAGCAACTCCTGGCCGAGCATCTTGTTGATGTCCTGGGCCCGGGCAGTCAGTAGCGTATTGAGGGAATCGGCCTTCTGGTCGATATGACTGCTGGTAAGTTCGATTGTCTGGCTGACCTGGTTGGCAAGGCTGCGCTGCTTTGCTTCAATGCTTTCGACAATCTGGCGAGCACCATCTTCAAACTGCTGGGAAACGATACCCTGACCATTTAGCAGGCGACGGTTCAACTCGTCGGCGCCCTTTGCAAAGGTTCCCGCGAATTGTTCGGCGGCCTGGCTGACAATGTGCTGAACGGTGTCAGTGCGCTTGTCGATCTCCGAGATCAAGCCGGCGCTGTGGTCGTTCATCTTGTCGAACTCGCTCAGCAGATTCTGCTGACCATCAATAAGGCTGCGCTGGATATCAGTGGTGCGCTCCTGCAGCATGTTGTTCATCTCGCTGCCAAGCGCATTGACAATTTCGCTCATGCGTTTGGCGCGTTTGTCGATTTCAGAGACGATGCCGCTGCCGCGGCTGTCCATCCGATCGAGCTCAGACAGGAACTGGCTCCGGCCTTCTGCCATGGCTTTCTGGATGCTGGAGGTGCGCTCATCAATAAGCGAGGCAATTCCACCGCCGGCCTTGATAACGACTTCGCCCATTCTCTGCGTGCGTTTGTCGATTTCGGAAACCAGGCCGCTCGAACGGTTGTCCATCTTGTCGAGCTCGCTGACAAGGCGCTGGTGGCCCTCTGCCAATGCCTGCTGGATCGCTTCGGTACGCTGCTCCAGAGAATTCGCGAGTTTCCTTCCTTCATCGCCGACAACGCCGCCCATTATTTCGGTGCGTTTGTCGATCTCGGCGACCAGCCCGGTGGACCGGTTTTCCATATTGTCGAGTTCGGAAATCAGACGCTGATGACCCTGGGCAAGCGCATCCTGGATCGCTGCTGTACGCGCTTCAAGGGTTGAAGATAGCCGGGTGCCTTCTTCATTGACAACAGAACCGATTACGCTGGTACGTTTGCCGATTTCCTCGGCAAGTGCCTGGCTGCGGAGATCCATTTTCTCCAGTTCGTCAGCCAGGAATGTATGACCTTCAGCCATGGCGCGCTGGATGGCACCAGTGCGGAGGTCCAGCGTATTCGCCAGTTTTGCGCCTTCCTCATTGACGGCCGAACCGATCACTTGAGAACGCTTTTCTATCTCGGTTAGGAGAAGCTGGCTGCGTTCTTCCATTTTTTCCAGTTCACCAATGAGCATGGCCTGGCCGGAATCCAGGTTGGATTGCAGAAGGCCGGCACGCTCTGCCATTGCGTCCTTGATGTTCTTGGTGCGAACATCCAGTGCGCCGGCCATTTCGTCTGTACGCTGTTTCAGCGTGATTTCCAGTCCATCGCTTGCCTTGGCGATGACATCACCCAACTGGTTCGACGAGCTTTCGATTTCAGTTACCAGATTGGCACTGCGCATGCTCATCCGGTCGAATTCGGAGGCAAAGCGCTGGTGTCCGGTATCCAGATTTTCGGTAATGGCACTGATGCGCTCATCCAGCGCGTCCGAAAGTGCGGTCTGAATTTCCTCAAGCGAAAGTCTTGCTTCGAGCGCCTTTGCAGAGACGCTGTTGAGACCCGCGTCAAAAGTGGTTGCGAGCACATCCTTGCCTTCGTTGAAGGACTTGCT
>JBCCEP010000219.1:0-7058 GCA_039030215.1 Pseudomonadota bacterium | reverse complement strand
TCTGGCTGCATCCGGTTCATGAACCAGGACATCATAGATCTTTATGATCGGGCGCATAAGGGAACGCCTGTTGTAGTCCTGGCGTAGAACCGCCGTAAGTTCAACTATTGGACGGTTGCGAACCCCGACGGCCGGAGCGCTTCTTTTCTGCACTGCAACAGTGTGCAATTAATGCCCCTCGTCTTATTGCTTACGATCTGGGTCGACAATGTTGTTGCCATCCAACCACCCCAAGCGCGTTGAACTCAATGATGAGGTGCATGCAAGGCCCTCTGACCTAATCGGTCCCCGGTCAAGGATCAGCTACATTGTGATGTTTGGTGAACTGGTTGCAGAACCGCTGCTTGAGCTTTGCAACAGATTTGGCTGCAGACCACCGGCAAAGGGTGTCAGCCATTTTGTCGCCGATATGCAAGGCTTCAAAATTCGATGGGAGCGCCACACTGAATTTACCCGATACAATTTTTCAGTGGAAGCGGATGAAAGTGAACCATTTTCCGGCACGGCACTCGCAAACGTTCCAAGGGATTGGCTTTCTTCCTTGCCTGGAGAACTACTGGTCGCCAATCATGTCGAGCTTCGATCATTTTCTGATATTGAAGTGGATGAAGCAGAGCTCTCAAGAACCTATTTTTCGGGTAATCCGATTGTGGGAGCATACGTCTCAGACGGGCTGGGCCGAGCCTATACCGACTTTAGAATTCACAGCGACAATTTTGGGAGAATCCTCGTTTGCGAGCAAGGGATGACGCCGCAACAAAGAGGACGAATTGTCCAGAGACTGTTGGAAATCGATACTTACCGAATGCTCGCGCTATTGGCATTTCCGATGGCGCGCGAATTGATAGGACCGGTATCCGGATTTGAAAATGAACTCAACGAGATTACGACTGCGATGTCTCATGGCACGCCGGCAAGCGAACCGGAATTGCTGGACCGGCTTACGTTGCTGCAGGCAAACATCGTCAGCGAACTTACCAATAGCCAGTTTCGGTTTTCAGCGGCAAAGGCTTACTCCCAACTTGTCGGTGTCCGGATCGACGAACTTCGCGAGAATAGAATTCAGGGGCTGCAACAATTCTCGGAATTTACCGAACGACGGCTATTGCCTGCAATGCGAACCTGCGAGGCAGTCTCGAATCGGCTTGAAAGTGTTTCGGAACGGGTGTCGCGCGCCACGCAACTACTATCAACCAGGGTCGACATATCGAGGGAAAACCAGAACCAGAAACTGCTTGAAAGCATGGACCGCCGTGCCCGGCTGCAATTAAGGCTTCAGCAGACCGTTGAAGGCTTGTCGATTGCCGCAATATCTTACTATGTCGTGGGTCTGATCGCCTACAGCATAGCCGGTGCGAAGGCGCTGAACTGGCTACCATTCCAGAAGGAAGTCATGACCATGGCCAGCATTCCGATCGTGATTGTGGTCATCGCCTGGGCGGTGAGAAGGGCTAAGCGGCACCTCAAAGACTGAGCTTCCATTGCTTTGCCGATTGCGCCCATCCCGGTTTCCATCAACTTAACTTGACCCATTCTGATTGAATTCTGACCACAAGTTTGTACGGTGCTTGTCAGGCGCGTGTTGTGGCACCGACACGCCCAGAATTTCCAGGCAGGGAACAGGTTCAAGTATGGGTTTTGCCAGATTTTTATTCGCGTTGGTTCTGTTTTGCTGGCTGCCAATCGGGATTTCCCATGCGCAAACCGATCATCCAGAATATGTCGGCACCAAGACCTGCACCGAATGCCATGAAACGGAAATGACGGCATGGAAAGATTCCCACCATGCCTTGGCCTGGACATTTGCCAATGATGAAAATGTTCTTGGAGATTTTGGCTCCGCCACCTTTTCACACAAAAGCGAAGATTGGTATTTCTCAAAGGACGCAAACGATTTTGTCGTGGAAACAATGAGCGACGATGGCGAAGAGACCACCTATAAGGTAATCGGCGTAGCCGGTATTGCACCGCTCCAGCAATATCTGGTCGATATCGGTGACGGCCATATCCAGGCCCTCGACATTGCCTGGGATATCGAGAATGAGCGCTGGTATCACCTCTATCCCGATCAGGATTTACCGCCTGGCGATGGTCTGCACTGGAGCGGACCGTACAAGAACTGGAATGCCCGCTGTGCGGAATGCCATGCGACCGGATTCGAAAAAAATTATGATCCGCAAAGCAGACGCTATCAAAGCCGTGCCGAGGAAATCGGCGTAGGTTGCGAAGCCTGTCACGGACCTGCCGAGGCACATTTGGCCTGGGCACGCGACAGCGAAACAGACCTGTCGACCTATGGTGAAGGACTGACTGAACTCGGTTTTACGATTGATACAGCAGCAGAAGACCCCGAAATCCAGATCCAGCAATGCGCAGGCTGTCATTCGCGCCGCGAACCTTTTCAGAACGGTAATCCCTTACCCGGAACCCCATTCCACGATGCTTATCGTCTCTCGCTATTGCGACAGGGGCTATACCACCCCGATGGACAGATTTTGGATGAAGTCTATGTCTACGGCTCGTTTCTTCAGTCAAAGATGTATGCCAACGGCGTCCGCTGTTCGGATTGTCATGATGTCCACACCGCCGAATTAAAGGCCGATGACAACTCGCTTTGTACGCAATGCCATTCGCCTGCTGGCAACGATCGTTTCTCTTCCCTTCGCAAGGCGGCCTATGATGATCCCGCGCACCACTTTCATGAGCCAGGATCTGAAGGCGCGCAATGCAAGAGCTGCCACATGATCGAGCGTGTCTATATGGGAATTGACGGCAGGCGCGATCACAGTTTCCGTATTCCAAGGCCGGACCTTACCGAAAGTACTGGCGCGCCCAATGCCTGCAATGATTGCCATGATGACAAATCCGCACAATGGGCTGCAGCAGAAATTGAGAAACACTTCCCCGAATCCGAAAATCGTGGTTTCCACCATGGAGAATTGTTTCATCAGGCCTGGAGCGGTGACGCTTCAACTTATGCTGCCTTGATGGAGCTTGCCCAGGACGAGAGTGCCGCAGATATTGTCCGTGCCAGCGCACTCGACATATTACAGCGGGCAGAAGACCCCCAAATTGCTGCCCAGGCGGTCAACCTGCTTGAAGATGAAAGCCCGCTGGTACGATCGGCAGCCATCGTATTGCAACGTGCAGCACCGCCTACAGAGCGTGTCCAGCGTTTGTCGGCCCTTTTGTCCGATCCTGTCAGTTCCGTACGAATGGCGGCAGCCCGTGAATTTCTGAACGCCCCGATCGCGCGGATGCCGTCTAACCTCGAACAGGCATACAGGAGCGCGCTGGATGAGTGGCGTGCCGCGCTTGCCATGAGAGCCGATTTTCCCGAAACGCATATGGTACTGGGCGGTACGGCACTGGTCATGCGTAACTTGCAGGCTGCAGAGATGGCATTTCGCCGAACTGTGGATATGGACCCGCAGCTGGTTCAGGCTTGGTCGATGATTGTTCGCATTCTTGATGCCCAAGGCAACCGGGCCGGCGCTATAGCAGCGCTGGACGATGCGCTGATAGCAAACCCGGAAGACATTGGCCTGCAACAGCTAAGGTCACAATTTCAGTAGATCAGTCGTTTGCTTTTTGTCCCCGGTTCGTAAAAATATGTTTCGTTCGCGGACAGAAATTTATGGCGAATGAGGATTCCAATTTGAAATCCGATAATTTGTATGGTTGATCCTATAGGACTGCAAATTGCAGCAAGACCGGGAAATTGAAATGAGCGATAGTACAAACAAGCCCTGCATCATCTGCGTTGCGATAACCGGCTCAGTGCCGACCAAGGCAGACAATCCTGCGGTGCCGACAACAATAAGCGAACAGCTCGAATCCACACAGGAAGCTTTCGAAGCGGGTGCATCCATCGTCCATGCTCACGTTCGAAATGAGGACGAGACGCCAACCTCCGATCCCGAACGCTTTGCAAGGCTCAAGGAAGGTTTGCTCAAGCATTGCCCGGGAATGATCATCCAGTTCTCGACCGGCGGAAGATCGGGTTCCGGTAGGGAACGCGGCGGCATGCTTTCGCTCAAGCCGGACATGGCTTCGCTGTCAGTTGGCTCGAACAACTTCCCGACCCGGGTTTATGAACACAGACCGGAGCTGATTGATTGGCTCGCAAGTGAAATGCTGGAGCATGACGTCAAGCCGGAGGTTGAAGCATTTGATCTGTCGCACATCTTTGGCGCGGTGCGGATGCATAAGGAAGGCAAGTTCTCCGCCATCCCCTATGTGCAGTTTGTGATGGGCGTAAAAAATGCCATGCCGGTGGATCGTGAGGTTTTCGATTTTTACCGGAAGACACTCAAGAGACTTTTACCTGGCGGGGAATGGTGTGCGGCCGGAATCGGCGCCGGCCAGATTGTCGTCAATGAATGGGTAGTCGCAGAAGGCGGCCATGCGCGGGCCGGCCTTGAAGATAATATACGCCTGGACAAGGACACGCTCGCGCCATCCAACGCATCCCTGATCAAACGCGTTGTCGACCTTTGTGAAAAGTATGAGCGCCCGGTCGCTACGGTCGACCAAGCCCGACAGATGCTCAATCTGCGCCCTGCCGCATGAGGTATTTCAAACTGGATGATTCAGTAGAAACTGATTCTAAAGCAAAAATTAAACCATTGAAATAATTAGAGAAATTATGTGACTTAAACCAGATTCGTAGAATCTGTTTTCTCGTGTATTGATTTTGTATACATTTTGTATATTTTGGTGGGTGAATTGGAGATTCCGATGAAACCCAACAAGAAACAGACCTGTCGTTCAGACCTGATCCAGCGCATCTTGATGCTGGAAATCGAGCCAGGCTCGGTTCTGGACGAGACCGCACTCTCGTCTGAATATGAGCTGTCGCGCACGCCGCTGCGTGAGGTGTTTCAACGCCTTGCCGGAGAAGGTTATCTCGCGTTGGAGGAGAACCGGGGCGCCAAGGTCTCCTCGATGGACTTCACCAGCATGCGCAATTTTTTCCAGACAGCACCAATGATCTATGCCGCGGTTGCACGCCTGGCTACAGAAAATGCAAACAACCGGCAGATCGACAGACTGAAGAATGCACAGCTTAATTTTCGCCTCGCCGGGACACATGGAAACGCAAATGAAATGGTCATGAACAATCACGCCTTCCATGAGTGTATCGGCGAGATGGCAGCCAATCCCTATCTCACGCCAAGCCTCAATCGGTTGCTGATCGACCACACCAGGATGAGCCAGTTTTTCTACAGGCCTGCCAATGAAGACGAGCGCGCTCTTGTCATCAAGGCAAGCGATCAGCATGACCAGATGATTGCAGCGATCGAAAACCGGCAACCCGCTGTGATTGTCGATCTGACGCTCGAACACTGGGCCCTGTCGCGCGACAGCATTGAGAGGTTTGTCCGTCCGGACCCGCTGCCGGTCGATGGTGATTTTGAGTATCAGGAGGAAGATCGCCATGCAGTTTGATGGCATCTACACGCCCGTTGTCACGCCACATAATGACGACTATTCAATCAACCGGTCGGCATTCGGCGAAACGATTGAGTTTCTGATCGCCTCAGGCGTACACGGAATTATCGTCGCCGGGACCACCGGCGAGTACTACGCCCAGTCGGCCGAAGAACGGTATGAATTGATGCGGCTGGGCAAGGAGATCATCGGCAAGCGTCTGCCGCTGATCGTCGGCACCGGCGCCATCCGGACCGAAGACAGCATCGCGTTTGCCGAAGCCGCCAAGGAAATCGGCGCGGACGCACTTCTGGTCGCGACCCCGCCCTATGCCTATCCGACCGGACGAGAGATTGCCCTGCATGCGCTGGCGATTGACCGCGCGGCCAATCTGCCGGTCATGTTGTACAACTATCCCGGACGCATGTCGGTCAATATGGACGAGGAGACACTTGACCGGTTGGGCCGCAGTCCAAACTTCTGTGCGATCAAGGAAAGCTCGGGCGATCCCAACCGCCTGCATATGCTGGCGCGCGACTACCCGCATATCCAGCTCTCCTGCGGCATGGACGACCAGGCACTGGAGTTCTTTGCCTGGGGTGCACGCTCCTGGGTATGTGCCGGGTCCAATTTTGCGCCGGAGGCACATATTGCCTTGCACCGCGCTTGCGCCGTGCAGGGAGACTTCAGCAAGGGCCGGCGTATCATGTCGGCCATGCTGCCCTTGATGGCTGTGCTCGAGCAGGGTGGCAAGTTCGTTCAATGCATCAAACACGGACTGACCCTGCGCGGCATTGATTGCGGACCACCGCGCAAACCGCTGCAACCATTAAACAAGGATGACAAGCGCCAGCTCGCCGAAGTCATCCGCACCATGAATACAGCCATTTCGGCAATTGAGAAGGAAGCGTGACATGGGCGATCTGCTGACACTGGCCGAGTATGAATCAATCGCCGCTGCGATGAACTTTCCCAAGGCTGCCTTTATCGATGGCAAATTTCGTGCCGGCAACGGCAAGCCCTTGGCAACCGTCAATCCGGCGACCGGAAAGAAAATCTGCGAAATCGCCGCCTGTAACTCGAAAGATGTCGATCTTGCGGTGGAAAAGGCGCGGACTGCCTTCGATTCGGGCCGATGGTCCAAACTGCATCCTGCGGAGCGCAAGGACATCCTGATCAGGCTTTGCAAGCTGATCACCCGAAACCGGCGTGAATTGGCCGTTATGGAAAGCCTCGATAGCGGCAAACCGATCCGCGACTGCGAAACGATCGATATTCCCGAGACAATCCACACGATCAAATGGCACGCCGAGACTGCCGACAAGATCTATGATCAGACCGCACCGACCGGCGATGATGCTGTCGCCATGATCGTTCGCGAACCAATCGGTGTCGTCGCTGCCGTTCTTCCCTGGAACTTTCCGTTGCTCATGCTGGCCTGGAAAATCGGACCGGCACTGGCTGCAGGTAATTCCGTCATCGTCAAACCTGCCGAGCAGACCTCGCTGACAGCCTTGCGCGTCGCTGAACTCGCAACCGAAGCAGGCATACCGCGCGGCGTCCTGCAGGTGCTGCCAGGTGATGGACCCACAGTCGGCGAGCCGCTTGGCCTGCATGGCGATGTG
>JBCCEP010000218.1:0-7076 GCA_039030215.1 Pseudomonadota bacterium | reverse complement strand
CGGGGAGGGACAGTTCGCTGACTACGCCAAGGTTGGCATCAGAGCATTTGGTCTTGGCTCCAGCCTCTACAAACCCGGAGCATCGGCAGGCGACGTTGCGAAGAAAGCGAAATCTGTCATTTCTGCTTACGACGCAGTGTTTTCAAACCAGTCAGCAGGCGCGGTGAGTTGAGTATTTTGACATGACAAAACCAGAGCTCGGCGTCTGTTATTATCCCGAACACTGGCCGGAAGAAATTTGGGCTGAAGATGCCCGCCAGATGGTTGATCTTGGCTTGACCTGGGTAAGAATTGGCGAGTTTGCCTGGTCAAGGCTCGAGCCTGCAAGAGGCCAATACGAATTTGATTGGCTTGAACGCGCGATTGATATTCTTGCAAGTGCCGGTTTGAAGATCGTGCTGGGAACGCCGACTGCCACGCCACCGAAATGGTTGGTCGACGAAATGCCGGACATGCTGGCGGTCGATGCAGACGGACAAACGCGAGGTTTCGGGTCGCGGCGTCACTACTGTTTTTCCCATGATGGTTATTTTGAGGAATGCCGCCGTATCACCAACGAGCTTTCAAAACGCTTCGGCGCCAATCCAGGAGTACATGCCTGGCAAACGGATAATGAACATGGCTGTCATGACACTGTCCATTCTTACTCACCTTCCGCGCTCCGAGAGTTTCGTATCTGGCTATCACGAAAATACCAATCGCCCGATGCGCTCAACCGTGCCTGGGGCAATGTGTTCTGGTCCATGGAATATGCCTCATTTGACGAAATTGAATTGCCGAACTTGACGGTCACTGAAGCAAACCCGTCCCACTGGATGGACTTTCATCGATTCTCCTCCGAACAGGTCGTCAAATTCAATCACCTTCAAGTGGAGATAATTCGCCGTCATTCTCCGGAGCGTCCCATCATTCACAATTTCATGGGCCGCACGCTTTCTTTCGATCATTTCGACCTGGGTGCCGATCTGGATATATCAAGCTGGGACTCCTATCCGCTCGGCTTTTTGAGCGACCGCTCGGACCGTCCAAGTGACTTTGCACTGCGCTATGCCAAATCAGGCGATCCGGATTTTCAGGCGTTTCATCACGATCTGTACCGCGCGACTTCCGGCGGGCGTTGGTGGGTGATGGAACAACAACCCGGTCCTGTAAACTGGGCTTCTCACAATACAGCGCCGTATGACGGCATGGTGCGATTGTGGAGTTGGGAAGCCATCGCTCACGGTGCTGAAGTTGTCAGTTATTTTCGCTGGCGCCAGGCGCCATTCGGCCAGGAGCAAATGCATTCGGGCATTCTACGGCCGGATTCGGTCCCGGCTCATGCGTTTTCAGAGGTCAGTCAAACTGCTTCTGAGCTGGCCACGATTGGCGAAATTGAGATCGGAAAATCCGACGCGGCGATTGTTTTTGACTATCCGTCAGCTTGGGCGTGGAAGATCCAGCCACAGGGCGTCGAGTTTGATTATTTTCGGCTTGTTTATGATCACTATTGCGCGCTTCGCCGCCTGGGTTTGTCTATCGACTTCCAGAATGCCAATAACCCCGATCTTTCCGATTACAAGCTCGTCCTGGTACCCGGTCTGTTTGCCTGGAATGAGCAGCTGTTGAGTGAATTGCGGAAAACTGAGGCACAAATTGTCGTAGGTCCACGTTCAGGGTCGAAGACCGCTGATTTCCGAATACCCGAAGACCTTCCGCCTGATTTACACGCAGATCTTCTGGACCTGAAAATTGCCCGCGTGGAAAGCTGTCCTGAAAATCTTGAGATCGCCATACCTGGTACAGGAAAGTTCAAGTTCTGGCGAGAACATGCGGACGTCGGTGCTTCAGTTTCCGTACCTCTTGATGCCGAGGATGGTTCGCCCGCGCTCATCCGCCAGGGCAACAAAACCTATCTTGCCGGATGGGGTGATGATGAGTTCCTCCAGACCACATTGCGGGAAATCACCGAAAGGGCAGGTCTCTCCACAATTGATGTTCCTGAAGGTTTATCCTTGCGCAGGAATGGAAAAATGATCTTCGCATTCAATTATTCTCGCGAAAACATCAACCTGAATGAACTCGGTATAAAGGCAGAGTACTTACTGGGCGGAAGCGACCTTGCGCCGTCCGGTGTTGCTATCGGAAAACTCACCTAGGAGTCACTTAGGAAAGTTCCTTTTCCTTGAACAGCACGTTCTGGTCCAGGAGAAATCTAGAAAACAGGGGCAGGCCTGCGGCGCCAAGAGACCGTGCGCTGCTGCCAACAAGGCCTTTGACGACTTCCGGCGGATCAATTCCCTGCAAGTCGAGGCATTCCAATTTGCTACGGGTCGCCCGGATCAACCGATCCTTGACGCTTTCGGGAAACGACCCATCGATAACAGCGGCCTCAAAATCTATAACTGAACAGGCAGAAGCAATCGCAAATGCCAGATGCGGTGCGGCGTCGCTTATCCACTTGTCAATCGCCGGTTCAAAGTCATCCCAATGATCAGGTTGCAGCCAGATCGGAGACGGATCGGTCCCGCTTTCCAATAGTATTTTTTCAAGCTCATGGATCGAGGCATGATCGATCAATTGCTGCGGCGATCCATTTTCGCCCCAGACCGGCATGGTGCCAAGTGCTCCCGCATTTCCTGTGCGGCCGGGATAGACCGCGTGGTTCAAAACTATTCCGCCGCCCGCAAATGCCGCGATGAAAAAATAGACGAAATCGGAATATTGTGCGCCACGCCCGAAGACAAGCTCGGCGCCGCAGGCACAGGTAGCATCGTTCTGTACCAGGACCGGAAGTCCGACGGCATCACTTAATTTCCCGCCGATATCCAGTCCGCGCCAGGCATCCATGCTGCCGGTTGGTGCATCGACTTTCTCGGGCCAGTTCCACAACCCAAAGGGCATGGATATCCCGATCCCGGCGATACGGTTTCGTTTCCGGGTCGCGATTTGTTCGACAAAACCTTCGACCGCCTCGACTGCGAATTCCAGGATCGCGCCGGGCAGGGGATAAGGATAGGTCTTTCTGACAAAATTCCTTTCATTGCCCAGGAAATCCACCAGCACCAAATCGGCACTCCGGCGGCCAATTTTCAAGCCGATGGAATAGGCGCCGTCAGGATTTAAGGACATCGGTATGGATGGTTGACCCACTCTTCCCCGATTAGGTTCGCCTCTCAACAGCAGTCCCTCTGCCTCCAATGCCCGCATGATCACAGAGACAGTCTGTGCGGAAAGGCCTGTTCGTCTTGCTATTTCTGATTTCGGCAGGCTTCCGTGGCGACGAACAAGGGATAACACAAGCCTTTCATTATAGACCCGCACACGGCTTTGGTTTGATCCGCCACTGGGATCAATCACGTTTTCGAGTTGCAGTTCGTTAGTCGGCACACTCTCTCCCAAATCGCTGATTTTCCAATTCAAGCGATTTTCAGCACGTCCTATCCTCTCCCGAATTGGTTCATTGGATATCAAACAGAATCCACCAAATCAATAAATAAATCATTTGGATTTATTTATTGACTTTCGGCTGTTCGGGTGCAAATCTTCGGATCGGACTGTGCGGGAGGAACCCAGTTTTCCAATTGGTATCGCACAACCGTCGACTACGCCGGAACCTGAGATCTGGCGTTTTTGTGAACTTGGGAGAGTAAATAATGAAAAAGAGAATTGTCGCATCCGTTCTGGGTGCGTTGGCACTTGGCGTTGCCTCGACCACGATTGCTCAGGCTGCTTCCCATAGCATGGGTGCTTGCCTGATTACCAAAACCGACACCAATCCTTTTTTCGTTAAAATGAAAGAAGGCGCGACAGCAAAAGCAAATGAACTCGGAATTGAACTGAAGAGTTTTGCCGGCAAGGTCGATGGCGACCACGAGACACAGGTTCAGGCGATTGAAACCTGTATTGCCGATGGCGCAAAGGGTATCCTGCTGACAGCTTCAGATACCTCCTCGATTGTATCAGCCGTCAAGCAGGCGCGCGATGCCGGCCTTCTGGTTATCGCCCTGGATACACCGCTTGACCCGATTGATGCGGCCGATGCGACCTTTGCCACCGATAATTTTCTTGCCGGTGAATTGATCGGCAAATGGGCAGCCGCCACGCTTGGTGACGAAGCTGCAAACGCGAAAATTGGCATGCTTGACCTTGGTGTGAGCCAGCCTACAGTTGGCGTATTGCGCGACCAGGGCTTCCTGACCGGATTCGGCATTGACGTTAAGGACCCAAGCAAATGGGGTGACGAAGACGATCCTCGCATTGTCGGCAACGATGTTACCGCTGGTAACGAAGAAGGTGGCCGCAAGGCAATGGAAAACCTTCTGGCAAAAGACCCGATGATCAACGTTGTCTACACCATTAACGAACCCGCAGCAGCCGGCGCTTATGAAGCGTTGAAGGCAATCGGACGCGAAGGCGATGTCCTGATCGTCTCCGTTGACGGCGGTTGCCCGGGCGTCCAGAACGTCGCGGATGGTGTCATCGGTGCGACATCCCAACAATATCCACTGCTGATGGCTTCCCTTGGCATCGAAGCGATTGCCGCCTGGGGCAAGGACGGCACCAAGCCTGACAACACGCCGGGCAAGGACTTCTTTGACACAGGCGTTGCACTTGTAACCGACAAGCCTGCTGACGGCGTTGAGTCCATCGACGTCAAAAAAGGCATGGAACTCTGCTGGGGATAATATTCCTCTTGGCTGGAATAGCCTGATTTTCTGTACACTATGGAGGAGGGGGCGTTATGCGTCCCCTCCAACCAGGAGGCTTGCTTGTTGGCGGCAGCCCAGAAACGCGTGCCAAGGCGCTTTATTCTCGGGGGAACATCATGGCAGAAGGTGCATCCAAGAGTCAGGATTTCGAAAAGGCGGCTGCTGAAAGCCCCTCTGCAGTCGCGGAATTCGAAGATCACAACGCCGGACTAATCGGTCGTGTTCAACACACCTTGCACGTGACACCATCTTTGGTGCCCTTGATCGTCCTGATACTCTCAGTTTTGATTTTTGGCATTTTGCTGGGCTCAAAGTTCTTTTCGCCATTCGCACTTACCCTCATCTTGCAGCAAGTCCAGATCGTTGGAATTGTCGCTGCGGCGCAAAGTCTGGTGATCCTGACCGCCGGCATCGATCTGTCCGTCGGCGCGATCATGGTGCTCAGTTCAGTAGTAATGGGACAATTCACCTTCCGCTACGGTCTGCCGGTGGGCTTGTCGGTTGCCTGTGGCCTGGCTTGTGGTGCCATATGCGGTTACATCAATGGTTTCCTGGTCGCCCGGGTCAAACTGCCTCCGTTCATCGTTACCCTGGGCATGTGGCAGATAATTCTCGCAACGAACTTTCTTTATTCTGCCAATGAGACCATTCGTTCCCAGGAGATCGAGAAGAACGCCCCATTCCTCCAGTTTTTCGGAAACAAGGTGAATATCGGCGGCGCTGTGTTCACCAATGGCGTGATTTTCATGGTCGTCCTCGTGCTGGTGTTAGCCTACGCCTTGCGCCATACAGCCTGGGGCCGCCACGTATATGCTGTCGGTGATGATCCCGAGGCTGCCGAACTTTCTGGTGTCAACGTCAAAGGAGTGCTGATTTCGGTCTATGTATTGTCCGGAATCATCTGTGCTTTTGCCGGATGGGCATTAATTGGGCGAATTGGGTCGGTTTCGCCCACTTCTGGCCAACTTGCCAATATTGAAAGTATTACGGCGGTCGTGATTGGCGGAATTTCGTTGTTCGGTGGACGCGGATCAATCTTGGGCACTTTGTTCGGCGCCTTGATCGTTGGTGTATTTACGCTTGGGCTGAGGCTTTTGGGAGCCGATGCCCAATGGACTTATTTGTTGATTGGCCTGCTGATAATCGCGGCGGTGGCGGTCGACCAGTGGATCAGGAAGGTGTCGGCATGACGGAGCCTATTCTAAAGGGAAGAAACCTTGTCAAACATTATGGCAAGGTCACCGCTCTGGACAATTGTGATTTTGATTTGTTGCCAGGTGAGATCCTGGCAGTCATCGGCGACAATGGCGCCGGCAAGAGCACATTGATCAAGGCGGTCTCCGGAGCGGTTATTCCCGATTCAGGCGAAATCTTCATGGACGGCAAGCAAATCCAGTTTAGTGCGCCGACTGAGGCGCGGGAAGCTGGGATCGAAACCGTCTACCAGACGCTTGCCATGTCGCCAGCGCTTTCGATAGCCGACAATATGTTCATGGGCCGGGAGTTGCGCAAATCAGGCTTCATGGGCGCGGTGCTGCGACAGCTCGACCGGGCCGCCATGGAAAAGTTCGCCCGTGACAAACTCTCCGAACTTGGCCTGATGACAATTCAGAATATCAACCAGGCGGTCGAGACGCTTTCCGGCGGACAACGGCAGGGTGTGGCTGTGGCACGCGCCGCAGCATTTGGATCAAAGGTCATCATCCTGGATGAACCGACCGCTGCCCTTGGCGTGAAAGAGTCACGGCGCGTTCTGGAGCTCATTCTCGACGTGAAGTCGCGAGGCATCCCGATCATCCTGATTTCCCACAACATGCCGCATGTCTTCGAGGTTGCAGATCGCATCCATGTCCACCGCCTCGGCAGACGCCTTTGCGTGATCGATCCGAAGGAATATACCATGTCGGATGCGGTTGCCTTCATGACCGGCGCCAAAGAGCCACCCGCCGAAGCAATTGCTGCATGAATCTCGGCGAGCTGGCAGACATAATACGGGGGGAAGCTGAAGGTCGGGATCGACTGATCGTTGCTATCGCCGGCCCGCCTGGAAGTGGAAAATCAACGCTGGCCCAAAAACTCCATGACGCAATTGAGGCAAATAATCCTGCCGGGACTTCCGTAATTGTACCAATGGATGGCTTCCATCTGGATAATGAAACACTGGATCGGCTTGAGCTGCGGCAAAGGAAAGGCGCGCCGGAAACCTTCGACGCTGAAGGGTTTCTAGCCATGATGCGGGAAATCAAGGAAAACAAGAAGACAGTCCCGGTGCCCGATTTTGATCGCGAACTTGATTCCACGGTCGATCGTGGCAGCAAGGTAGATCCCGAAAACAAGATAGTTCTGGCCGAGGGAAACTACCTGTTGCTTGAGACAGAACCTTGG
>JBCCEP010000217.1:0-7076 GCA_039030215.1 Pseudomonadota bacterium | reverse complement strand
CTCATCCGGTTCCGGCGCATGCTGGGGCTGAGCGCGTTTTATTTCGCGATCATTCATCTAAGTGTCTATCTGTTGCTGGATCGGCAGCTTGCCTGGGGTGAGATCGGCGCGGACCTTTACAAGCGGCCCTATATCATTTTCGGGATGAGCGCGTTTTTGCTTCTCGTTCCGCTGGCGCTGACATCGACCGACCGCGCCATCCGAAAGCTTGGAGCGCTGACCTGGCGAAAAATTCACAGGCTTGCCTATCCAGCCGCCGTGCTGATGATCCTGCATTATCTCTGGCTGGTCAAAAGCTGGACGATGGAACCGCTGACCTATGCTTTCCTAACGGCGGTAATTCTTGGTATCCGGCTGGTGGACTTCAAAGGCAAGGGAAATTCGGCCCGCAAAGACAAACCGGCCGCCATTGGGCGACCGGAATTGCTTTGAATTCGTTTGTTTCAGACCAGGCTGGCGATCAGCGCTCGTTCGGCAGTTTCTCACCGGTATAGCGTGTCTTCAACATTCCCATAGTCTTGGTTATTACCCGAACCTGCAATTCGGGATTCTTCTCAATATCAAAGTGATCAACACCAATCGGCCTGGCATCAACATTCTTCACCGAGGCCGGCGAACCGGGTTCTTCCTTGACGATGTTGGTTTCCTGGCCATCCTTCTGATTAGGAATATAGTAATTGACAACTTCCTTCACATTGGGGCCCACGGTCGTCGTGACGGTCGGATCGAAGGCAACGACATAGGAGACCGGAATGCCCGCATCCCCGAGATATTTCGCCATGTATACGGAAGCATTTCCGCCAAGCGAATGGCCCATGATCACGATCGGATAGGAGACCGACTTGTTTTTCGAGCGCTCGATAATGTCCTTGGCCCAGATTTCCCAAACCTTGTGATTATCCACTTTGCTGTTAACGCCGCGCGCCTTGAACTTGGCATTTATCTCATCCAGTCCGGTCGAGAATACGTTTGCCAATCCTCTCAGCAAATACACCTCTCCGGTATATTTGTACTGTGACAAATCCTGACGAGCGAGTCCTGTTGCAGAAGTCGAGCTTCCGGATGACGAACAGGCCGCCAACCCTCCTGCAAGGCTGATTGCCACGATTGCTGCGCTTATTCTGGCTATGGTGCTGTTTCGCATGGCCTGGGTTCCCAAATCAGTGTCCCTCAAATGCGGTGGGGGCAAACTACGCTTGCTTGCAGGTTGTGTCAAACTGACACGTGCCACCGGTTGAAAAGTATTACCAAATGGTTAACGGGCAAAGTTTGGCGAGATTATGCATTTGATGGCAATCATGTGTCAGACCGTTCACGATGGGGCAGGACCGCTCGAAGAACCGACTACCAATTCGGTCTCCCATAATTCGCTGTCAGGGCGGCTTTCGCGCGACTTGATATAGCTAATCAACAGCTCACCGCAGCGACGTCCGGCCTTGTTGATCGATGACCGGGTGGAGGTGAAAAATGGAATCTCACCCGGTTTGTGCAGGAACGATAATTGATCGTCATGGGTAACGATCGAAACGTCGCTGCCGGCACGAAGACCGCAATCTGTAAGTGCGCGCAGCACACCCATTGCCAAAAGTACACTTGATGTGAGGATGGCTGTCGGTTTTTCATCCAACTCCAGAAGTTGTCGAGTCCGGGAATAACCACATGGCTCGATCATGTCGTCACAGAACATGATTGATGGATCAATCTCGATATTGTTGTTTTTCAGGGCTTCGACATAGCCAATACGCCTGCGGCTTGCGAAGTTCATTTCCTCGATCCCGTTGAGCAAGGCAATTCTGCGATGGCCAAGATCGATTAAAAACTCCGTCGCCCGTTCAAAAGAACGCTTATTGTCAATGTCCATCCACAAATAGCCGTCGGCAGGATTGCCTGCCCGTCCATGAACAAGAAACGGAATTTCAAGCGCCTGCAGCAATCCTATTCTGCTTTCGTCTGTCTTTGGCGCATGGACAATGAGGCCATCCACCTTGTTGCTGGCAGCCATCGCACGATAATGCGTTTCTTCCTCTGCTTCGGGAACGACCGAGATCAACATGTCAAAGCCATATTCGGCATAGACTTCCCCGGCACCGGCAATGAAATCTGAAAAATACGGCGTCATCATTGAATGGCGCAGCAGCGGTACGACATGGCCAATGGTCCTGGAGCGCCCGGTAGCCAGTAGCTGCGCATGCCGACTTGGCATATAGGCAAATTCGGTTGCTGCCTGTTGAACCCTTCTGCGGGTTCGTTCACTTACTTCGGGATAACCGTTGAGTGCCCGACTAACCGTGGTCTGAGACAATCCTAGCTGTTGCGCCAGCTGTTTGAGATTCATAATACCCCGCAATTTCAGACAGATAGATCGATCATCGTTAGCTAATATACTCAAAGCGCTTTAAATTTAAAACCACGACAGCGCATTTCTCTTCAAAAATACCCCATTTTTCCTTGACTTTTCCATTAAATTATCAGCATTGTAAAATCCAAAGCGCTTTGAATATTTGAGTCAGAGTGTTTTTTTGGCATTCCGAATTGCGGGTAGGTCCGGTTTGGTCAATCATCATGGCCAACGGCTTGGTGAGAATATCCGTCTGTTTGCATTCAGGCCGTGCAAGGTACTTGAACCATTAGGGAGGAAATAATGAAACTCAGGCTTCTGGCGGTCGCGGCTGCCACGTCGTTCGCCGTCTCTGCAAATCTGGCAGTAGCGCAGGATCTCAGATTCCCACCGGGTGAAGATGGAAAATTCAACTGGGACAGCTTTGAGGAATTCAGCGGAAAATATGACCTGTCCGGCGAGACCATTGATGTTTTCGGCCCATGGCGCGGTGACGACCAACAGCTAGCCGAAGATCTTTTTGCCTATTTCGAGGCTGCAACCGGTGCAGACGTCAATTATTCCTCATCGGAGACTTATGAGCAACAGATCGTCATTGATACCGAGGCAGGCAGCCCGCCCAATATCGCGATCCTGCCCCAGCCCGGACTGATCGCCGATCTGGTCAAAAAAGGCTTCGTCTCCCCGCTGGGCGAAGAAACCGAGCAATGGCTGCTCGACAACTATGCAGCCGGCAGCAGCTGGGTCGGGCTTGGTTCCTATGAGGGCCCGGACGGAAATTCCCAACTTTATGCCCTGCCCTACAAGATCGATGTCAAGTCACTGGTCTGGTACGTGCCTGAGAACTTTGAAGATGCGGGCTACGAAGTTCCCGAGACGATGGAAGAACTGAAGGAATTGACCGAACAGATCGTGGCCGATGGCGAAACGCCCTGGTGCATCGGTCTGGGATCTGGTGGCGCAACAGGCTGGCCCGCTACCGACTGGGTCGAAGACATGATGCTGCGGACGCAACCACCGGAAGTCTATGACCAATGGGTGTCCAACGAGGTCAAGTTTACCGATGAGAAAGTTGTTGCGGCAATCGAGGAATTCGGTGCATTTGCCCGCAATGACGACTATGTCGCTGGTGGCGCGGGCGCGGTTGCGTCAACGGATTTCCGCGACAGCCCGAAAGGGATGTTTGCTTCACCGCCGCAATGCTACATGCATCGGCAGGCTTCATTCATTCCCACCTTCTTTCCCGAAGGAACCGAGCTCGGTCTTGATGCTGATTTCTTCTATTTTCCGGCCTATGCCGAGAAGGATCTCGGTAATCCGGTGCTGGGCGCCGGCACGCTTGCCTTCATCACGAAAGACAGCCCCGCATCGCGCGCTCTGATCGAGTTCCTGAAAACACCCATTGCGCATGAAGTGTGGATGGCACGCTCCGGGTTCCTGACGCCCTACAAATCCGTAAACACTGATACCTATGGCGATCCAACGCTGAAGAAGATGGGCGAAATCCTTCTTAATGCGACGACCTTCCGTTTCGATGGGTCCGATCTAATGCCTGCCGGTGTCGGTGCAGGCTCTTTCTGGACCGGCATGGTCGACTATGCCGGTGGCAAGGATGCGAATGAAGTCGCAACCGAAATCCAGGATAGCTGGGACGCGTTGAAATAACGCCGTAGGCAATTCCGATCCCAAAAACCGAATTGCCCCGAAAATCGGGGCAATTCTCCCGATCAGCAAGATGAGGAATGGAAGTCATGAATCCTGCGATCCTGGCAATCTTTACGATTGTTATCGGTGTGGGGGGATGTGTTGGATATTTCTACTTTTCCAACCAGCTGCTCGACAAGGTAATCTTTCCTGCCCGTGGGCCCAATATCGGCCGGAACATCAACCGCGCCAATATGGTTCGGCCATGGCTGTTTCTGTTCCCGGCGATTTTCGCGCTTGGCCTATATCTGGCATATCCCGTATTCGCGACGTTGTGGCTCTCGCTGACCGACCGTGATCAAGGCGGCGCATTTGTCGGTCTGGCAAATTATTCGCAGATGAGTTCCGAACCCAAATTCTGGGAAGCGATCGGCAATAACATGCTTTGGCTGATCGTCGTACCGGCGATGTCGACCGCCTTTGGGCTTTTGGCGGCCCAGCTTACCGACAGAATCAGTTGGGGAAATATCGCCAAATCTATGATTTTCATGCCGATGGCAATCTCCTTTGTCGGCGCCTCGGTTATCTGGAAACTGATCTATGACACCAGGCCGGAAAACCAGGATCAAATCGGCGTTCTCAATGCCTTGTGGGTCTGGATCGGCGGCGAGCCACAGACCTGGCTGACGATTGAACCATGGAACAATTTCCTGCTGATGGTCGTGCTGATCTGGATTCAGACCGGTTTTGCGATGGTCATCTTGTCTGCCGCACTTCGTGGTGTTCCAGAGGACACGATCGAAGCTGCAATCATCGACGGGGCCGGACCTTTTCAAATCTTTTTCAAGATCAAGATCCCGCAAATCATGAGCACGATTGTCGTGGTGTGGACAACCATCACCATTGTCGTGCTGAAGGTTTTCGACATCGTCCTGGCGATGACGAACGGCCAATGGGGTACGCAGGTACTGGCCAATTACATGTATGACAAACTGTTCCGTTCCTTTGATTGGGGTGTCGGCTCGGCAAGCGCGATGATCATCATGTTGCTGGTCTCCCCGATCCTTGTCTGGAATGTCTACAATGCCAATAAAGAAATGCGCTGAGGGGGCAAAAATGAGCTTTTTCACGCAAAAGAAATCTCCGCTGGTCTGGGCCGTACATATATCGGTTCTGCTTCTCGTCGCCGTCTGGCTGTTTCCTACTATCGGGCTTTTTGTCTCCTCGTTCAGAACCAGTGACCAGATCTCGACCAGTGGCTGGTGGTCAGCGCTGTCGACACAAACGCGGCAGGTTCCGGCAATCCGCGTCGCGGGAGATGAAAGCGAGGTCAATGGCCGCTTCATTATCGTGGGGGACTTGTTTCCCGATACGGACGCAAAAATCACTGCCTGGGGTACCAGTTCGCGAAATCCGGCAGCCTACAAGCCCGACGAGGTAGCGGAACTCAGGAGCGGGGCAACGCTTACCGTGTCGCCCACAGGCAGCTATACGCTGGATGGGCCGGAGAGTTTTGAGGGTCAGAGACTGCCCCGTATTTTCTCGACAGCAACTTCGCCACCGGAATTCACCCTGGAGAATTATCGCAATGTTCTGTTCAGTTCGACTGCTGCTTCCGGTGTAGGTCAGTCCTTCATAAACACGCTGACGGTAGCCATTCCTGCAACGATCATACCGATCCTGATTGCGGCGTTCGCGGCCTATGCGCTTGCCTGGATGAACTTTCCCGGTCGCGCCTTGCTTGTTGCCGCTGTCGTCGGGTTACTGGTGGTGCCACTGCAATTGGCGCTGATTCCGCTTCTGCAGCTTCACAACGAAATTGGGATCGGCAAGGGCTATCTCGGCGTGTGGCTGGCGCACACCGGATTCGGGCTGCCGCTGGCGATTTATCTACTGCGAAACTACATTGTCGGACTGCCGCGCGACATTATCGAGAGCGCCAGGGTCGATGGGGCGACGGATTTCGAAATCTTCGTGAAGATCGTATTGCCACTTTCCTTCCCTGCCCTGGCCTCGTTTGCGATCTTCCAATTCCTCTGGACCTGGAACGATCTTCTGGTTGCGCTTGTGTTCCTCGGAACGGATGACGACCGGCTGGTCCTGACCGGGCGGTTGGTCAACCTGCTTGGTTCGCGCGGCGGGGACTGGGAGATACTCGCAACTTCAGCCTTTGTCTCGATCGCTGTGCCGCTCGTCGTCTTCTTTGCATTGCAGCGATATCTGGTCCGTGGACTGCTCGCGGGCTCGGTGAAAGGCGGTTGATTTACGATGACCATGGTCAATGAAATCGCTGTAGCCGAAACACCGGGAGCCGCGACTCGGCATGGCGGCGACCCCGACTGGTGGCGTGGCGCGGTAATCTACCAGATCTATCCGCGCTCGTTCCAGGACAGCAATGATGACGGAATTGGTGATCTGAAAGGGATTACCCAGAGACTACCCTATATTGCCGAGCTTGGCGTGGATGCAATCTGGGTTTCACCATTCTTCAAATCACCGATGCTGGATTTTGGCTATGACGTTTCGGACTATCGCGACGTTGATCCGATATTCGGCACACTGGCCGATTTTGACGCGATGATCGCCGAGGCCCATCGCCTTGGTTTGAAGGTGATGATTGACCTGGTGATTTCGCACACCTCCGAACAGCATCCCTGGTTTGTCGAATCGCGTTCGTCCAGAAACAATCTTCGCGATGACTGGTATGTTTGGGCGGATCCCAATGAGGATGGCACGGTTCCAAACAATTGGTTGTCGGTGTTCGGCGGATCGGCATGGGCGTGGGATACGACCCGATGCCAGTATTATCTGCACAACTTCCTTGCAAGCCAGCCGGACTTGAATCTGCACAACGTAGAAGTTCAGGATGCCTTGCTTGAGGAAGTAAGATTCTGGCTGGAGCGGGGCGTGGATGGATTTCGCCTTGATACGATAAATTTTTACTTCCATTCGGCCGGCCTGGAAGACAATCCGCCGCTTGCCCTCGAGTTACGCAATGACTCCATTGCTCCTGCGGTAAATCCCTACAATTTCCAGGATCATGTCCATGACAAGAACCAGCCGGAAAACATCCATTTTCTGAAGCGGTTTCGGG
>JBCCEP010000216.1:0-7081 GCA_039030215.1 Pseudomonadota bacterium | reverse complement strand
CTTCGGTCGGGCGAGAATCCTTGACCTGGGTATCGGCACAACCGCAATACGGACAACGCAATTCCTGCTCCTACATGTATGAGTAGATCGGGAATCGCTCTGTAAGTTCGATTACCTTCTTCTCAACTGCGGCTTCTACGGCAGCATTACCTTCGTCGGAATTGGCTTCCTTTAGACCGTCAAGAACTTCCGAAATCATGTTGCCGATCTCGATGAATTCCGCGACCCCAAAACCGCGCGTGGTACCCGCAGGCGAGCCAAGCCTGATGCCGGAGGTCACAAAAGGTTTTTCCGGATCGAACGGGATGCCATTCTTGTTGCAGGTGATATTTGCCCGCCCAAGCGAGGCTTCGGCGCGTTTGCCGGTGGCATTTTTCGGTCTCAGATCGACCAGCATTGAGTGATTGTCGGTGCCGCCAGACACGATATCCAGCCCGTTGGATTGCAGACTGCCGGAGAGTGCACGTGCATTCTCGACAACATTGCTTGCATAGAGCTTGAATTCCGGCTCGAGCGCCTCCTTGAAGGCCACCGCCTTGGCGGCAATCACATGCATAAGCGGTCCGCCCTGCAGTCCTGGGAAGACTGCTGAATTTACTTTCTTGGCGATCGCCTCATCATTTGTGAGGATCAGCCCGCCGCGGGGACCGCGCAATGATTTGTGCGTGGTCGTTGTTGTCACATGAGCATGAGGAACGGGTGAAGGATGCACGCCTGCGGCAACGAGGCCGGCAATATGGGCCATATCAACCATCAGATAAGCGCCGATTGAATCTGCAATTTCGCGGAAGCGGCGCCAGTCCCAAATCCGGGAATAGGCGGTTCCGCCTGCAATTATCAGTTTCGGCTTGTGTTCCAACGCCTTGCGTTCGACCTCTTCCATGTCGAGCAGGTGATCTTCCTGGCGGACGCCATAGGAAACAACATCGAACCACTTGCCCGACATGTTGACCGGAGAACCATGGGTGAGATGGCCGCCTGAATTAAGGTCCAGCCCCATGAAGGTGTCGCCCGGCTGCAAGAGGGCCAGGAATACGGCCTGGTTCATCTGGCTACCGGAGTTGGCCTGAACATTTGCAAAGTCGCAGTCGAACAGTTTCTTTGCCCGTTCAATGGCCAGGGTTTCGGCAACGTCAACAAATTCGCAACCACCATAATACCGCTTACCGGGATAACCTTCGGCATATTTGTTGGTCATGATCGAACCTTGCGCTTCCAGTACAGCGCGCGACACGATGTTTTCTGAAGCTATCAGTTCGATCTCGTGACGCTGGCGGCCCAATTCATTCTGGATCGCACCAAAGATTTCGGGATCGGATTGTTCCAGCGTTGCCGTAAAGAATGAGGAATTATCTGTATTTGAATGCGTTAGCACCATGTCAGCGCTCCACGGATTAATGGTTCGAACAATGTTTGCAGAAGAGCAGCCCTAAAGACCTTGATTGCTGGCGTCCACTGGCAATTTTGCCGCGCATACCATATCCGGGCGCATAACGCCAAGTCCCTGCATGAATTAGCCACATCGGAATTGCGGGCGTTACAACCAGCGATGAAAAAATTGGCGCGGCGCTAGAGCGAGGTCGTTTCGATCGACAGTTCCTCGACGCCGTCCCGGCGATACATGTCGTCACGGAATTGCACGACACCGCGTTCCACCGACCAGGCGGTGATATAGGTGAAGTAGACGGGCACCGGTTCGGCGACGGCAATTTCGATATTGTCGCCTGAGGCAATTGTTTGTTCGATGTTACGGCGTTCCCAACCGGGAGTATCGCGCAGAATCCAGGTGATCAGATCGCGAACGTTCTGCACCCTTACGCAGCCGGAGGAGTGGAACCGTTCAATTTGACCAAACAGGCTTTGTTGGGGTGTATCATGCATATAGACAGCATGAGGATTGACGAAGTTGATTTTGGTCGACGCCATCGCGTTGATCTTGCCCGGATCCTGACGAAGCATGTACTTGACCGCCTCATCGGTATTCCAGTCCACCTGTTCGGGCGGGATCTCCGTGCCGTCCGGCATGAGTATCCGGATATTGTTACGTGTCAGATAGGTCGGATCCTCCCGCATCAACGGGATGATGTCTTTCTCGATAATGGATTTTGGCGACGTCCAGTATGGATTGAGAATGATCTCATGAATGTTCGAGTTCAGAATCGGAGTCTGCCGGTCGATCTTGCCGACAATCGCGGTATGGCGCTGGGCGACCTTGCCCCACTCCACCGCCTCAATCGAGGCGGCCGGGATATTCACCATCACATAACGGTCGCCGAGATAGCCAGACATTGAACGCAATCGGACCAGATTTGTCTCGAGCTGGCCAAGGCGGATATTTGCCGGGACATTCATTGCCGCGAAGGAATAACGGCCCATGACCCCGTCAGCCGGCAGGCCGTGACGGCTCTGGAAGCGCTTGACTGCACCATCAACCCAGCTGTCAAAAACCTTGGAGCTACCGCTATTGCGTGGCAGGTCGCCGGAAATTATCAAACGCTTTCGCAGCGTGGGAACAGCGTTCGACGCTACGCCGAGTTTGAGTTTCTCATTTGCAGGTACGACCGGCCAGCCGCCATTGGCGGTGATTGCCTGATAGTCCTGCATTGCAAGTTCGATGAAAGAAGGTGTCTTTTCCGAGAATATTGGCAGCTTAGCGCTGCCCGGCGTAGAATCGTCCCGGCGCGAGTCGAACTCATCGCTCCACTGCCCGCGGCGCGGATTGTTCAAAACGGATTTAATCGGATCCTGCGCCATTGATACCGCAGGAATGCTGCCCAGCGCTGCCGAACCAGCCAATTTGAGGAAATTGCGTCTCTTCATCTTTGGGCCCGAATCCCGATTTTTCAGTCTTTTTTGTAGCTATATGGAACCAGTCAGACTGTATGCATCCCCTCTACCAACCGGTTCGAATGCACGTCCGTAATTATTTACGAATATACATTCGCCATTACAAGGTTAAGACTTTGTCAACGCGATTACCCTGCCGACTGTCGAAAAGATGCGAATTACCAGCCTAAGTCTGTGATTTCCATTTCAATGTGGCCAATTAATGTCGGATAAGGCGAGTTTCGATCACGGTAATGTCACCCGTGTTGATCCTGTGGACATCGTATTTTCCAACAAAAAACCGCCCGCCAGATGATTGGCGAGCGGTGATATCGAAATTTCGGGAAAAAGGCCCGAAAATTATGAGAAATTCTTACAGGCGATAGAGGATCTGATCTGTCCAGAAACGCTCGAGACGCTGCAGCGAGCGATTTAGACGGAAAAATTCCTCAGTATTGATTCCACCGACCTGTTCGATCGAACCAACATGGCGCTGATAAAGGCCGTCAACGATCTCAGCGACCTTGGTACCTTCCTCGGTGAGCGAGACACGAACCGAGCGCCGATCAATGCGCGAGCGCTGATGGTGGATAAAGCCCTGCTCTACCAGCTTCTTCAAATTGTAGGATACATTCGAACCCAGATAGTATCCGCGTGTGCGCAACTCGCCCGCGGTCAGCTCCGAATTGCCGATATTGTACAACAACAATGCCTGAACCGAATTAATGTCGTTGCGGCCCTGGCGATCGAACTCATCCTTGATGACGTCCAGCAGGCGCCGGTGCAGTCTTTCAACCAGCGTCAATGCTTCCAGGTAAAGGTCCTTGATATCACCGTCGGGAGTGGGCTCAATAGCTTTCCCGACCAGTTCTTGGGTATTAATCATCTCTTATACGCCTCTCCGATTGGCGGAGTTGTTCCCCGCTCTGAAAAGGACATTAACGCGATCAGATAAAATTCGAATTAAAACTTACACTTAACGTAGTGTTATCACGGTCTGGTTGATTTTAATCACCGATGCCCGAATGCAGTAATTTAAGGATTTGTACTCGATTGCGTTAAGGATTTGTTGGTCAAAAATCTAACCAAAGTTGTGTACATCAGGTACAAAAACACGGTTGAAACATGAAAACCGACTTTAAGCGGTGAAGGTCCATAAAGCTCCGTCAGCCACAAATGCATGCTCAATTCTATTGCAGCGCAGGGAAACCAGAGCACAATTCCCCAGGATGCACCATTCCACAATCCCAGCGCCGTGACCGGAAGCGCAATTGCCATAAAGAGAGAAGCAACACGCCAATGTTCAGACATGGTGTCATACCGGAATTCTGCGCCCTCAAAAACACCTGTCAGTCGAATCCAATATTGCAGTGCGACAATCAAAAGAAATATCGACACAATTCTTAGAAAAATTACATTGGTCGAACTTGCAAGTGTAATCTCGCGAAGCTTTGAAAGCTTTGTCATTACCATCCTGGTCCTGCCCCCTGGCCCAGTAGACTTCTTCAATGAAGCTCTACCAACTGATTCGGTCAAGCCATGTATGTGGACAATACTGACCACCTTGCTAAACCTGGGGTATTCAAGAGATCGGCAATGCGATATTCGCTAACTGAATAGTATATTCTGTTAGGATTGGGATATTAACATGAAACGCAGCGTCGACGAAATTGTTGCAAGCCGACGGATGCGGCGAAACCGGCGATTTGACTGGTCACGCCGTCTGGTCGCCGAGTCTGCGATTTCAGTGAACGACCTGATCTGGCCGATCTTCATTGTTGACGGCAAGAACAAGCGCGAATCGATCGACGCCATGCCGGATGTCGAGCGCCTTTCAGCCGATCTTGCGGTAGATGCTGCAAAAATGGCTGCCGATCTCGGAATACCGGCTATTGCGACCTTTCCTTATGTTGACCTGAAATTGCGCGACAATGATGGTTCGGAGATCTTAAACCCCGACAACCTAATCAACCGGGTGACAAATGCGATCAAGGCGGAGGTGCCCAATATCGGGATCATTACCGATGTGGCGCTTGATCCATTTACCGATCACGGTCACGACGGCATCTTGCAGCATGGCGAAATCCTGAATGATGTCACGGTTGAGACGTTGGCCCGGGCTGCCGTCCTGCAAGCAGATGCAGGGGCCGACATCATTGCGCCGTCGGACATGATGGATGGGCGCATCGGTGCAATTCGCGATGCGCTGGATGATGCGGGACACTCCGAGGTCGCCATCATGTCCTATGCAACGAAGTATGCTTCCGGATTTTATGGTCCCTACCGTGAGGCGGTCGGTACCGGTGGATTGCTGAAGGGTGACAAGAAAACCTATTATATCGATCCGGCAAATACAGACGAGGCGTTGCGCGAAACGGCACTCGATATTGAAGAGGGTGCCGATATGGTGATGGTCAAACCCGGAATGCCCTATCTCGACATCATCAGGCGTGTGAAAGACGAATTCGAAATGCCGACATTCGCCTATCAAGTGTCTGGTGAATATTCGATGATCATGGCGGGCGTTGAAAAAGGGTTCTTCGACGAGGAAAGGGTGATCATGGAATCAATGCTTGCCTTCAAGCGCGCCGGTTGTGACGGAATCCTCACCTATTTCGCACCAAAAGTCGCCAAACTACTGTCGGAACAATAGAATTCCTCTTCTTTCCATATGCGTCGTCGGATTTGAACGCGCCCGAAAAATCCCCATATAAACGCTGAACGGTCAGGTCATTGACCAAATTTCTGTCAAATGAGGTTATTGGGGCATTATGTCTGAGGCAATCGCATATACCGAAGATCATTTCAGCGCTGAACGGCTGGAAGGTGTCAGGACCCGTCGCGTACTGGCTTTTATCTTCGACTATCTTATCGTGGGCTTCCTGTTCCTGATTTCTCTCATCCCGGTGTTCATATTGGGGATCTTCACCTTTGGCCTGGCATGGCTGTTATATCCGGTTTTGGGAGTATTGATTGCGCTCTCCTATGTTGCGCTGACCATGGGTGGTGCAAGACAGGCAACGCTGGGCATGGAGTTCTTTTCGCTCAGGATTGAGACCTATGATGGGCGACGCGTGGATGGTTTGACGGAAATTGTCCACACCGTAATTTTCTGGGTGGTCCACATAACGTTCACCCCGCTGATGCTTGTTGTGTCGCTGTTTACTCGGAAAAAGCAGCTTGTTCAGGACATTCTACTGGGAACCGTGATTGTCCGTTCTGATCGCTGAACTTGCATAAAATCCCTTATTAGACGCCGCTTTTCATTTTGCCGGTTTCCCGCCACCGGCATCTGCCGTAAAATGATGTTTGATTTTCAGTTCCGGCGTATGGGGTATTGGCCGATTGGCGGATTTTTTTATTAATTTATTTCCATTCATGTCCGGCAATCCTGCCATGTGGGGGACATTTGCAATCATAATTTTGACGATTGGTGCCTATGCGACCGATCGTTGGCCAATTGAAGGGGTATCCCTTGCATCGATCGCTGCCTTTTTGCTCCTGTTCTCGCTTGCCGGGCCGCAATCGGACTTATCACCTGCTGATCTGGTATCGGGATTTGCCAATCCGGCACTGCTAACCGTGCTGGCGCTGCTGGTAATCGGGCGTGCCTTGTTTAATACAGATGCACTCAATCTACCGACCAGGTGGCTGGCCAGTGCAAGCGGCAAGGGCCGTACTCGCATGCTGATCATCATGTTGGGCTGCGCGATGGTCTTTTCGGCACTCATCAACAATACACCGGTCGTCGTGATGTTCATTCCCATCATGACAACAATAGCGAGGCAAAAGAATTTTGACGCTGCAAAAGGACTGATGCCGCTCTCATTCGCTGCGATATTGGGCGGAATGACCACAGTAATCGGTTCATCCACCAATCTGCTCGTCGCAGGTGTTGCCGCCAAGTCCAACATAAATATCAGCTTTTTCGAATTCACTGTCCCGGGCCTGATATTGGCCGGTGTCGGCTCCATTTATGTGTTCTTCATTCTCCCGCTGTTTCTGCGCCGTCGTTCCGGCATGTCCGAGGAGTTATCGACTTCGAGCGGCAGACAATTCATCACGCAGATCGATATTACCCCCGGACATCCGCTCGAGGGTGTGTACCAAAACAAGAATGAACTCACCAACGTTCTCTAAGCGGTCGCGTCGCAAATACAAAAGCCTGTTGTTAGGGTCGTAGTAGAAGGAATTCCTGTACGCGTTGTGTGATAGCGTGGAATTTGGCGGTAGTTTGTCTGCAAGCAGGATGTGT
>JBCCEP010000215.1:0-7120 GCA_039030215.1 Pseudomonadota bacterium | reverse complement strand
GTCGCCGGGATCGCCGGATGAACCGGCGCGGCAATGGTGTCTACGTCTGGAACGCACCCGACGCCCAGGTCAACCACAACAATATCCGCTATGGCCGTGACGGAATTTTTGTCAATTCCAGCAGGAAAAATACCTTCAGGAACAACCGGTTCGAGAATCTACGTTTCGCTGTCCACTACATGTATGCCGATGACAGCGAAGTATCCGGGAACATCTCGATTGATAACCACCTGGGCTACGCGATCATGTTCACCAGCCGGGTCAAGGTGATCGGCAATACGTCGATTGGCGACCGGGACCACGGCATCATGCTTAACTACGCAAATGATGCCTTGCTGGAAGACAATATTGTCATGAACGGCGGCAAGAAGTGCCTGTTCATGTACAACGCCAACAAAAACGTGATGCGCAACAATCACTTCCAGGGCTGCCCGATTGGCATCCATTTTACGGCCGGTTCCGAGCGCAATCAGATTATCGGCAATGCATTTGTCGGCAACCGCATACAGGTAAAATTCGTCGGCTCGAAAAACCACACCTGGTCCGGCAATTACTGGAGTGACCACACAGCCTATGACGTCAATGGCGATGGCATTGCCGATCAGGCTTTCCGGCCCAATGACACCATGGATCAGATCTTGTGGACCCAGCCTTCGGCAAAACTGCTGCTCGGCAGCCCGGCGGTTCAATTGATCCGCTGGGCACAAAAGGAGTTCCCTGCCCTGCTTCCCGGCGGCGTCGTCGATGACAAGCCGCTTATGGCACCGACATCGGAGTTAAGTGCCGGCATTCTTCGAGAGGTGCAACTGCAATGAAGATGATTTTGAACACCAGCGGCGTTTCGAAAAGCTTCGGATCTGTTGAAGCGCTTAGCAAAATATCGATCAGCATCGCTCCAGGCGAACGCGTTGCCTTGCTCGGTCATAACGGTGCCGGAAAAACGACCCTGCTCCGTATTGTGCTCGGCTTCCTGCGAATGGATGAAGGCACTGTTGACATGAACGGCCATGCTCCGGGCAGTGCTGCCGCGCGCAGGCTGGTATCCTACCTGCCCGAGAGCGTTGCATTTCCCAAGATGTTGACCGGACGCGAGATCGTTTCATATTACGCCAAGCTCAAAGGCGTTGGTAAGGGCGACGTCATGCCAACGCTTGAAAAGGTTGATCTGGTGGACGCCGCCGATCGGCGTTGTGGCACCTATTCCAAGGGCATGCGGCAAAGATTGGGACTGGCACAGGCGCTGGTCGGCCAGCCACAACTACTACTGCTCGACGAGCCCACGACCGGCCTCGATCCCGTCTCGCGCCAGCGCTTCTATAACCTGCTTTCTGACATTGCCGAAAAGGGAACCGCTGTTCTTCTTTCTTCCCACGGATTGAGTGAACTGGAGGCCAAGACCGATCGCGTTGCGATTTTGCGCGATGGTCGGCTTGTCGCCGACGCCCCGCTGACGGAATTGCAGCAGGCAGCGAAACTGCCCATCCGTATCAGGGTCCAGTCGACAACGGAAAATGTAGAACAGGTGCATAATCGCTTTGGCGGCAAGCGCGTCAATGGTGCTGCGGTCGAGTTTGTTTGTGCGCAACCCGAAAAGATGGAGCGTCTTTCCGCAATATCACAACTGGGCGGTGCCGTTACTGATGTCGACGTTTCCTCGCCCAGCCTGGACGAGGTCTATCGGTATTTTTCTCTACGCGATGAGCATAAGGGAGCGGACAAATGAGGGCGGTTCTGGCAGTCGCGCAGTATGAATTCCAGATTGGTGTCCGGAACCGATGGGTGGTCCTTGCCTCGATAATCCTGTTTGTGTTCGCCCTGCTGCTGGTTCTGCTTGGTAGTGCACCCACCGGTGCGACGAAAGCCGACGGACTTTCCGTCGTCGTGGCAAGCCTGTCGACATTGACAGTCTATCTCGTGCCACTCATTGCACTGTTGTTGTCCTATGACGCGATTGCAGGCGAAATCGACCGCGGTACGTTGCAACTGACTTTGGCATGCCCGGTTTCCCGCAGCGAGGTAATGCTTGGGAAGTTTCTGGGGCATCTCCTCGTATTGGCAATTGCAATCTCGATCGGATACGGCGTCGCCGGCGGCATAGGATATTATTTTGGACAAAATACCGGCATTGCCGGCCTCATCGACCTTGGACGGCTGATTGCCACCAGCATAGCACTGGGAGGGACCTTTATTGCAATTGGATATGTCGCCAGCGCAAGCGTTCGGCAGACTGGCACGGCGGCTGCGTTGGCTGTCGCAATCTGGTTGTTTGCAGTCGTGTTGTACGATCTGGCATTGCTGGGAGCACTGCTGGTTGACCCCGATGGTGTGTTTGCCAAGACAGTCTTTCCATATCTGCTGTTGGCTAATCCGGCCGACGCGTTCCGGCTGTTCAATCTGACAACACTGGATGCCGGGGGCTCGACAGGATTGACGGCGGGTAGCGGAACCATGCCGGTTTCAACGCAGCTGGCAATCCTGAGTCCGACGATCTGGACGGTCACCGGACTTGTCGTTTCTTGCCTGATCTTGCGGAGGGTGCAGCCATGATTTCGAGACCATTGATAGTTTCCAGCGTAGTGTTGATCGCCTTACTGCTGACCGGTTGCAACGATCAAGATGAACTTGTCGAGCTTCCTGGACCAATTGCGATGACCGAAGAGGCGGTCGGCCACTATTGCAATATGAACATCCTCGAGCATCGGGGACCGAAGGCGCAAATTCATCTTGCAAATCTTGATCATCCAATCTGGTTTTCACAGGTGCGCGATGCAATCGCTTATACGAGATTGCCGGAAGAGACCCATGAACCGGTGGCAATTTATGTAAATGACATGGGCAAATCCACCGAATGGGACTTTCCGGGCGACGATAGCTGGATTGACATCCAGACCGCTTTTTTCGTGATCAATAGCGGGAGAACCGGCGGAATGGGTGCACCCGAGGCAATTCCATTTGGCGACAAGAACAAGGCCGAATTGTTCGCAAAAAATCAAGGCGGAGAGGTCGTGCAGCTGGATGGCATTTCCGATGATTATGTACTGGGGCCAGTGGAACTGAAACCGCTAGACGACAAGAACGAGGGAGAAAGCTAGTGAGCCTCTCCCGCCGCCGGTTCATATCGATAACAGCGGGTCTTGCGCTCGGCGCCTTAGCCAAACCGGCACATGGAAAGCCGGCGGTCTGGCGCGGTGTGGCGCTGGGAGCAAATGCCGAGCTTGTTATAAGCGACCTGCCGAAAGACCAAGCCAACACATTGATCACGCTTGCAATTGCCGAAATCAAACGCCTGGAAGCGATTTTCAGCATCTACTGTAGTGACAGCGTGATTATGAAACTGAACAGAACCGGTAAGCTGGAAGCCCCTCCCCCGGAACTGCTTGCCTTGCTGACCCAGGTTGATGCAGTCCACAAGGCGACAGGCGGCTTGTTCGATCCGACAATCCAGCCATTATGGGCGGCCTATGCCGAGCATAAGGGCTTACCACCTGCCGATCTGTTGGAAGCTGCCCGTATCAGGACCGGCTGGAAGCACGTCAAATACGCTCCTACCTCCATTTTCTTTGAAAAGCGGGCCATGGCATTGACCCTGAACGGTATTGCCCAGGGTTATGTGACAGACCGGATCGCTGATCTCCTGCGAGCAAATGGATTGACAAATGCCGTCGTGAACATCGGTGAGATTTCAGCTCTCGGTCATAATTCCGATGCCCTGCCTTGGAGAATTTCGTTAGCGGACGAGGCGGAGCGCGAGACATCTGATTATGTGGAAATTAGCAATCGGAGCATCGCAACATCAGCACCAACCGGCACGACATTTGACGGAGAGGTCAGCCACATTATCAACCCGTTAACCGGCAAAACCACAACGAGCCAATGGCAGCGTGTCAGCGTCATTCATGATCGTGCCGCTATTGCCGATGGCCTCTCAACTGCAATGGTCATGATGGCTGCAGACGACATGCTGCGTGCCACCAAAGTGTTCAATGGCGTCAACGTAAACGCCAGAACAAAAGATGGCGATATCCTTCGGCTATAAATTATGGCTTTGGATCAATGAACTGCCAAGCTGAGTTGATTCTCACGCTCGAAGGCTTGCCCCTATATAATTCATGGCCTGAAATAATACTCCGAGGACGTTTTTGTTTTTAGTTTGAGCAATTGCAAAGTTTTTCGTCAATTCTCGTTTTATTTTTCTCCCTAGACCAGTGCTTGTAGGAACAACATTATGGTTGTTTACTTATCGCTTGATGATCCTGAACTTGCCATCCGTGATTTGCTGACCCATTGGCCGGAAACAGTTCCAGTCTTCCTTCATCATGAAATGTCTTGTGTTGGTTGTCTCATAAGCCCGTTCCATACTGTGAGAGATGCATGCATCGAATACAAACTCGATGAATCGACGTTTCGGAAAGAACTGCAGGAAGCTGTCACTCTGTGCCGGCATTGCTGATTTCAACAAGTTCATGCGGCTTTGAAAGCACTATCCGCTTTCTGCTACTCTGGACAATACCGGACTTCTTCCACCCGCTGAGAAGTCTGCTGACCGTGTGTAATGTGGTGCCCGCGATCTCGGCTATGTCCTGGCGCGAAATCGGGAAATCAATTTCGATCCCCTCTTTTGTCTCACGCCCTGCTTGATTGACCAGGCGAAGCAAGACATTTGCCACCCGTTGTTCCACATGTAGCGTGGCCAGTTCAACAAGGCGATTGTTTAGTTCAACGACCCTGTTGCCGACTGTTCTGTAAGTTTCTGTGGTGAACCCTTCGAATTTTAGCGCAAAATCATCCCACAAGGCCATTTTCCAGGACAAGATCACGCATTCCGACGCCGCAATAGCAGTAGCGGGGTAGAACTCCTTGCCCAAAGCACGGGCAATACCAAACAGCTGACCTGGCGGTATGTGAAGGGCAGTGACCTGTTCACCGCTCTCAGTAAGCCTGACAGCCCGAATATAACCATCCAGAAGCAGGAAAAAGTGCTCAGCCCGATCACTTTCCGCAAAAACAATTTGATCTTGAGCCACGAGTTTTGTTGTCGCGTGATCGAGAACCTCACGGATTTGTTCGGGTACGAGTTTCGAGAATGGCGGCAGGTGCCTGATCAGACTTCCGTCCAAGCGTCCGGGTGAACTTGAGTGCGAAGGCGCTGTCATTAAACGCTACTCGCCGACTGTACATTCATCGCTGCCACCGGAACGAACAAGGGCAAAACTAATTGTTGAAGCATACCGAACCCCTTCAACCCTGTGCCAAATCTGATCACTGAGACCCAAATGCTTTAGCGCGTGATTGATACCTTCGAAAGCCTTTGCAAGCTTGAACAGTGTAACCACAGGGCATTGTTGTTGGTTGTTTTAGGGCGAAGGTCAAATCAAAACGGAACACGAACGATGAATTGGAATTAAAATAATCGAAACATAACAGACACCGATACCAAATTTTTTCGAACTAGAAACGTATTTGGATGAAGCGAAAAGTCAAAAGCGAATATCCGCTTTTGACAAAAAACGGACATGGCAGATAGACAGCGAGAGCGCCCTTTTTTGGCTTAAGGCGGACATAGACCGTTTATGAACGGTCTTTACCTCCGCGCCAGAAATGTCAGATTTGTATGTCGCTGTCGGCGGCAACGTTCTGAGCAGTAAACCACGCTGAACCATTCCCGCCGCCACTTTTTCCGCCAAGTGAAAGGCCGGGCGCAGGTCTTGCAATATTTGATCGGCAGCTCGGTTTTCGCGATTTGTCAGCCACCCCAAACATCGTCATATCGCGCTGAGCCATCGGCCCGAGGAAAATCACGATAGGTCTTGTTCAATTGATTGGCTGATCGGAATGTCAGACCGGTTACCAAGAAGCCCGCGGCAACCAGAACATGTCCGATGGCTAATTCGCCGAACCAAAGCCAGGCACCAGAGCCGATACAAAATATCAGTGTCCACATCAGTCCAAGCAGAGACATGAGTTGAAAACGCTGCATTGGCGGTAAGATGCTCAACGGGTTCTTCCGCTCATTCATAAGAAAATCAAAATCAGTCATTTTGAAGCTCCTTTCACACAGTCTACGGGAATGAAACCGGTTTGGATTTGTCTGCTGCGCTCGATTGTCACAGCAGCAGTCCATTCGTGCTCAGAAGCGTATCTCTTGTATGCGGCGATAGCACAGAAGAGGAAGAATGATGTCAGTTCACTCGATTAGTTTGAGAACCGGAAGCTCAACCGAAACAGTTCAGCAACTGCGTAAGGCACTGGCTGAAACCAAACTGGAAACGGCAAAGGCACAAACCTTTCATTGGAATGTGAAGGGCATGGCTTTCGGGCCACTGCACAACTTGTTTCAGGAAATATATGAAGACCATTTCGAGGCTGAAGACACACTTGCTGAACGCATGCGAGCGCTTGATGTAATCGCTGATGGCCGTCTGCGCGAGGTCCTTGCAGCGAGCAGTCTGATCGAAAGCGATCCTCATCTTAAGGCAGAAGAAATGGTTTCGGCTCTCGCCGATGATCAATGGCAATTGAGCGAAACCATGCAAGACTTGGCAAAGGCCGCTGAGACTGAAGGCGATCAGGTTACAGCCGACATGGCGATCGAGCGGGCACAAATCCATGACAAGTTTGCCTGGATGCTGCGATCTCACCTGGGCAATTGATGGCCGGGTATGTAAATCTATCAATTTTCATAAGTGGGAAGTAAAATATGAAATGTCATACAATCGCGATTTTGGCATGTTTGTTGACGATGACAACGACCATTTCTGCTGGCGCTGATATGAGCTCCCAAGCCAATGCTTATCGGTTCAGTTTTGACACTGCGAGCGGTGAAAGGATCAACTTTTCAGACTATGCCGGCAAGGCAGTGCTTGTAGTAAATACGGCTTCGCAATGCGGTTTCACCGAGCAATACGGTCCGCTACAGGCATTATACGAACAGTATAAGGATCGCGGCCTTGTCGTTGTTGCGGTGCCTTCCAACGATTTCGGTGGGCAGGAACCGGGCAGCAATGAAGAAATTGTCGAGTTTGCCAAACGCGAATTCGAGCCGTCACGTCACGTGCATGTGGGAGTCGCTACAGAACAGAATTTAATTACAACTCCCTCACTCGACAGCTCTCCGCTTGAC
>JBCCEP010000214.1:0-7128 GCA_039030215.1 Pseudomonadota bacterium | reverse complement strand
CATCGGCATGACCCAACCTGATTGGAAACGTGAAGCGCCACCATCGGTTTTGCTGACAGCGTTGAAAGAAACGTTTGATTTGCGCAAGACCAAGGCGGGCCAGATACGGCTTGCGGCCTTTGTGATCACCACGATTGCTGAAGCGGTGGGGCTGATTTTCTGGTTGAATCTTGTCGGGCAGGACCGAAATTTTCAAGGGTTTTTGTGGCTTGTCGGCGGCGAAGCGGTGGAATGGGCCGCGCTTGCCTATATGATTGCCAAATCGCCATTGTCCTATCCAAAAAAGCAGGGGCATGTGGGTCGAAGTCTGGTGACATCCGGACTGACTTCTTTATCCGAGGCATTTCTATGGGTGGGATGGCTTTTACTGATTCCTGTTTGCGGTATTTGGTGGGCTTCCTTGGCACTGTTGATCGCCATGCATGCAAAGCATGTAACAGAGATGACGATCTTCACCGGAAAACGCTTTTTTGCTCTTGCCTTTGACGAGCGGGACATCACCGCAAGCGTAATCGAGGTTGCCGGCGCAGTGATGTGGTTCAGCCTGGTCATGGCTGGCTATCCGGTGATCGGCGGGATAATCCTGTTTATCATGCTTTTCCTCGAACATATCCTGCAGTTCCAAACAGCAGGGTTTTTGAAGAAGTCCGATGAATAAGATGCCATTACCTGACTTTGGCGGCTGCGAACAGCAGCAAAAACGCACAGCGTGAACAGGTGGATCTCGTATCCGCAGATTTAGCCGCTATTGCCATGTAACCATTATTGCGAAATGTTTGCTGCCTGGGTCGAACGCAGCAACGCATTGGCAATATCAACATGCCGCAAATACAAGCCAATAATCCTGATGAGACCAATATGCCAGGTGATTCAGACTGGTACGGAACGCGATCCGTATCGCCAGTACAGACCCTTGGGCGTGTCTTGCCTCTGCTGCCTGATATGGGGATTACGCGCGTAGCCAATGTAACTGGACTTGACCGGATCGGTATACCCGTCGTGATGGTGACCCGACCCACTGCCCGTTCGCTTGCCGTTTCGCAGGGCAAGGGTTTGTCACTTGAGGCTGCCAAGGTGTCCGGAATCATGGAGGCGGTTGAACTGTATCATGCCGAAACCATTCAAAACCCGCTAAAGCTCGGAAGCGCCCGGGAACTGTCAGGCAATCATGATCTTGTGGAAATCGACCGGCTGGCCAAGGTTGTGGACTGCCGCTTTCATCCCGATCTGGTGATGCTCTGGATCGAAGGCAAAGAAGTCTCCAGCGGGAATTCCAGATGGCTCCCGTTTGAGTGCGTCAGAGCCAATTTTACCGTGCCACCCCCGCCGGGCAGTGGCTGTTTTGATTGCAGCAGCAATGGTCTTGCTTCAGGAAATACCATCGCAGAAGCGGTCTGCCAGGGATTGTACGAGGTCGTTGAACGCGACTCAACCGCGCTGTGGAACCAGAGTACGCAAACTGAACGACAGGATCGGAAAATCGATCCTTCTTCGATCAAAGACGATGGCTGCAAACAGGTCATAGAACTCTTTGAAAACGCCGGGCTGTCAATCGGAATTTGGGAAACCACGACAGATATCGGTGTGCCTTCCTATTTCTGCCTGGTGCTGGATCGCACCGACCCGACCAGCCATGGCGGAATTGGTGCCGGAGCGCATCCAGATAACCGCCAGGCCCTGATGCGGGCAATGTTAGAGGCAGCCCAGGTACGCATGACCTATATTACCGGCGTGCGCGATGATCTTGCGCCTGTGGAATATAATGATGCATTTCTGAGGAAGCGTCATCTGTTCTTCCGGCGTGTACTGGATCGTCCGGGAAAGATGCGAAAGTTCGAGACAAGCAGCAGATCTTGGACAACGGATGACTGTATCGAATTCATCCTGGATCGACTGCGTCTGGCAGGCCTAGCCGAGCCGTTGGCAGTGGACCTTTCCAAGCCGGAATTTGATCTGCCGGTGGTACGCATTGTTGTCCCCGGCCTTGAAGGACCTGACGATCACGATGGCTATGTGCCTGGGCTCAGGGCAAGAAAAGGGAGCGCGTGAAGATGCGCGCTGTCGTTTTTTGCGGGCCAAGTCTACCAGCTCAGGACAAAGATAGATTTGCGGGCATAGAATTCCTGCCGCCGGTCAAACAGGGCGATGTCTATAAGGCAGCTCAAAGAAACCCCGCGGCGATCGGGATCATTGACGGATATTTCGATGGCATGCCGGCGGTCTGGCACAAGGAAATTCTCTGGGCAATCTGCCAGGGCATAACGGTCTTCGGTGCTGCTAGCATGGGTGCGTTGCGTGCGGCGGAAATGGAAGCATTCGGCATGCGGGGGATCGGCCGGATTTTCGAGGATTATCGTTCCGGGCGCCTGGAAGATGATGATGAAGTTGCTCTCGTCCATGGACCAGCGGAGATTGGCTATCCGGCATTGAGCGAGCCGATGGTCAATGTCCGGGCCACAGTCGATCACGCACAAGACGACAAAATCGTGAGCGCCGAAGAGGCGGAGACGATAAAGGCCCGAGCGAAGGCCATCTTCTACAAGGATCGGAATTGGGCGGTGATTATCGATGATCTACCCTTCGACACAGCAAAAAAGGACAGGTTTTCTCAGTGGCTGGAGACAGGAAAAATTGATTTGAAGCAGGAAGATGCTGTGGAAATGCTGACTGAAATCGAGCGATTTTTAAGCAACGACAAAGCGCCAGAACAACCGGACCTTTATTTCGAAAATACGGAGACCTGGGTCAATGCAAGCTGGTTGACCGAGCCGCCTGAGCCTCCAGAAGAGATAAAGGCGATACTCGAAAGCCTGGCGAAGGACGAGAAGCTCGCTCAATCGATGCGGGACAAAGCATTGCTGAGCCTGTTGGCAGAGATTGAAGCTGATCGCATCGGGTTGAAGCCTTCGAATGCTGCGACCCTTGAAGAGGAAAATGCCTTTCGCGAGCGCAATGAACTGTTTTCAGGGCAATTGCTGGATGAATGGGCTGAACGGAATGAAATTGATCGGAATGCGCTTCGCAGAATGATGGCAGGCAAGGCAAATATCCGGCAATTGATCAGCGAGTACGAGCCGGAGCTAGGTGCAAAAATAGTCGATCAGCTGCGTCTGGATGGCAGCTACGAGAAGTTCAAATCCGATAGTGACTAACGCAAGTAGGTATGTGTCATTCGAATATGGACATACTGCCTATTAATGGTGGTAAGGTCCATCCATGGCATATGATCCGGAAAAAAGCTCGACGGACAGCAATTGGATATTCCCGGCAGGAACCCGCTTCCGGTTGTATGCGCAGCCGCCTTTTGTTGGGCCATTTCAGGAACCGGAAACGATCGTGGTGTCACCTCCGCCGGGAACCGTTGGTCCGGGACCCAATGACGACCGAATGTATGTCGTCGAACCCATTGGCAGGCCGCTGCCGTATGGCGATGCTGAAAAGCGCGGGTTGAAAAACACCTATCTGATGCCACCGTGGAAAGGTGCGTCACTGCCTCCGGCTGTACCATCAGAAGACGGTCATTTTGACCATATCCCGGTCGGCACGCCGGAGTTCGAGGCGGCGCATCTATATGGCGCCACGCGGTTCACGCTTGATATCTGGGAGTATTATTTCGGCAGGCAGCTTGAGTGGCACTTCTCGAAGGATCTGGGGCGGCTTGAACTTGTGATTGCCGATAATCTGAAGGGCAATGCCTATATGGGGTATGGCTTCCTGGAAGTTGGCTATCACGAAGCCGATGACGGGGAACTCGAACCTTTCAGCCTCAACTTCGATGTCATCGCGCATGAAGTCGGACACTGCATCATATTCTCTGCCATTGGCGTTCCCGATCCGGGAACCGAGAGTGCCGAGTATTTCGGATTCCATGAATCGGCCGCCGATCTGACGGCGCTTATCGCATCGTTGCATTTCGGCTCGGTCATAGATGAATTGCTGAGACAGACGCGTGGTAATCTGTATGCGCTCAATCTGGTCAACCGGATCATGGAATTGTCGTCAAACGACCAGATCAGGATCGCAGCCAATGGCATGACCATGTATGACTTCGTCGATGGCTGGCAGGGTGAACACAATCTGGCGCAGCCGCTTACCGGAGCGATCTTTGATGTGCTGGTAGATGTGTTTCACGAGGAGCTACTAGAGCGCGGGTTGATTGCACAAAGTTCGGAGGAATTGTCTGATCAACTGGAAACAGACGATTCCTATCAGGAAGTCATTCAGCCGATTTTTGATGCTGCCTTTGCCGAAGCACCGGAAGGCTTTCGCGAAGCACTGATTGAAGCCAGGGACACGATCGGTGCCTATCTCGCCTTTACCTGGGAGCAGTTGCAGGCCAGCACGCTGGATTATCCGGATGTATGGGAGGCACTGGTCGAGGCCGACGCCAAGCTGAATGGCGGGCGTTATCGCCGCATGATTGATGTGAACTTCCTTCGCCGGGGAATTGGTCAGGTTCCCTTGGGGCCTCGCCTGAAGAAGCCCGACGAGCATAGTCATTTCGACAGCTCCAGATTGTTCCTACCACCGCCGCAATTATCGCATCGTCGCAGACGCAGGAAATAGCGGCCATGCATCTGATAAGTTTGCAAAATGGAATATTGCGGTTAAGCTTTATGTGTATTTGCAATACACACGGATCGGACCGCCGTCCGAGGAGGAGGGAGACCGATGGCTGAAAACTTACTAAGGATATCCAACATCGATTTGTTTGGCTTGGTGATGGACGATATTTCCATCGTGGACCCTGATATAAAATGGCAGGTTCGGGTCGCATCTGCCAAGGATGAGGATGTAAATTCTCTAAAGGACGCAACGGAGGTAAACGGTGTCAAACCGAATCCGGGTGACTTGCTGTTAATCTGGCAACAGGATGCCGATGATCAGGACGGAATCTATCAGGCAAAGGGCGGTGACTGGATCAAGCTGCATGTAAACGATGGGGAGCTCGTAACCAGCGGACCTGATGGCGACAATTTGGACTATCGAACCTGGAAGTATGACAAGAAAAAAGACAAGTTTCGGAGACCGAAACGCCGCCGAATTGGCGCCGGTCGCAGACGAGGGGCAAACCGACAACTGGAAGCTCAAATGGGACCTGATGCCAAGATCGCGCGGATTTACGGCTTTAGTTACGAAGGCAGTTATTTCAACCTGCCCGAACCGACGCTATTTCTTGTACATGGTGAAGGCGAAATCGTTACCCAAGAGGGCAAAGACGATGGACCCCATCCATCAAGAGCGCCTCGCGAAGTGGGAGTAACCGGACTGGCAGCAGCCGGCTTTGACTTTGCTGATTCCCTGCGTAGCTGGTCGTATGATCAAGCGGATTATACCGTCCGAATGAATGTAGAGACCGGTATGTTCGAGCAGGTACTGCTGGATACAATGCTTGATGGCGGAATGGATGTTGCGGGCATGAATGCACGCGGTATGAACGCCCGCGGGATGAACGCCCGCGGGATGAATGCTCGGGGCATGAATGCGCGCGGAATGAACGCCAGGGGCATGAATGCACGCGGCGGCAATAGCGACTGATTTCTCAGTTTGGCAATTGCGGTTCGTAAACCATGTCAATGATCGGTGTGGCGTCAGGATTGATGATTTTGAACCCAAGCCGCTGGTACAGGTCGATGGCTCGGTTGGCTCGCACGGCAGATAATGAAACTGATTTACCGCGTTGCCCTGCCCTTTCCATCAGGTCACGAATTAACGCGGTGCCAATGCCCTTTCCGCAATAGGGGTCGAGGATTTGAATTTGGGCAAGATTGATATCGAAATCGCGTTCGCTGATCTGCATCCAGCCTATGTCTCGCCCTGCAAGCGTAATTATGCTAGCTTCAGATCGCCTGTAGGCGCGGTGAAACGCGCCGCGACGATAATTCTCGTCCCAACAACCAAGTTGTTTCAGCATGGTGCCCATGGAATTGAGATAAATCGCTTCTACAAATGGGTAGTCTGCAAGCTCAGCCGATCTGAGTGCATGCTGTTCCATTTGGTTTCCGAAGCTCCTCGTTAATGCATTTTATTATACTTTGCGATAAAAGACATGGTCATGTAAACTATTACCAAGTGAATGTATAACAATTTACTTGGCAGTGTAACCAATAGGTCACGACAAAGTATGGATAACACTTTGCCAGATCTGCAGGAGCGTAAACTTTCTGCAATTCTTTATGCAGACATCCAGGGCTATAGCCGGATGATGAGCCAGGACGAGGCTGGTACAATCACCAGGGTAACACGTGTCCTGAGCATGATCCGCGATCTTGTCGGAGATTATGGCGGTTCGGTGGTGAACACAGCAGGCGACAGCGTGCTCGCATTGTTTTCCAGCGCCGGCAAGGCATTGCATTTTGCGGTCGAAATGCAGAAGGAGATGTCGCAGGAATCCATCTGGTCGAACGGCGAAGCGCCGATAACGTTCCGTGTCGGAATAGCAATTGGCGAGACCTTTGCAAATGAAACGGAAGTATTTGGTCATTCGATCAATTTGGCCGCCCGTATCCAATCCGTTGCCGAACCTGGCGGTATTTGCGTTTCGGAGATGGTGTACCGCTCGGTTCGTGACTGGCACGGGACAAGGTTTCGTGCGCTTGGAAAGAAAACGCTCAAGAACATCGACGAACCGGTGGAAGTCTATAATGTCCTGTTTGGTGACGAGGCAGAGAGTGTTGCTGCCGAGTTAAACCTAGCTGATCCGAGATTGGAGAGCCTGGTTCCTGACAGTTCCATTGCTGTCCTCCCGCTTGAAAATGCGACAGGCGACCCAGCCGATCTTCACCTGTGCCAGGGAATTGTGACCGACATCATCACCAATCTGAGCCGATTCCGAAATCTGAAGGTGACAGCGCGCCATTCCACCTTCCTGGTTTGCAACCAGATAAACATTCTGCCTGAAATCGGTCAGAAGCTTGGTGTGCGATATCTGTTGACCGGCAGTTTCCGCAGAATCGGAAATCAGCTTCGGATCACCATCGAACTGGTGGAGGCAGAGACGGAAAACATCATGTGGTCGGAGCGCTATGATGGCCAGCTTGCCGATATTTTCGAGTTCATGGACGATGTGACGGCGACAACAACCTCGCGGCTGGCGATCCATATCGACATGGCCGAACGCAAGCGGTT
>JBCCEP010000213.1:0-7167 GCA_039030215.1 Pseudomonadota bacterium | reverse complement strand
GATGCCGGGATTTTGGCCGGAGATAGCGAGGACGAGAAACTTACGAAAGTCGATGCTTATCTTTGTGATCTGAAGGAACTGCAGATTCGTGACGGGCTCCATATCTTCGGCAAGGCGCCAGAAGACAGATTGCTGCATGATCTCGCCGCTGCGCTTGTCCGGGTACCACGTTCGGAAGGGCTGGGCGAAGACAACAGTCTGCAGCGGGCGATTGCCAGCGATCTAAATCTGGATCTCGATCCGCTCGATTGCGTGATGAGCGAACCCTGGACGCAGGAGCGGCCAGAACCGCTAGCAAGAATTTCTGCTGACCCCTGGCGCACATGTGGTGATACTGTTGAACGGATCGAATTGCTTGCTTCCGAGCTAATCGGCGGCCATCGGGATCTTCCCGACGGATGGGAGGCCACCCGCCCGGTTCTTGAGCATGTGCATGATCACGTCGTTCCCATCGTGCAGTCGTGTGGGGAGCTGGAACTTGCCGGAATTTTGCGCGGTCTTGATGGTCGGTTCGTTGCGCCCGGTCCTTCCGGCGCACCGACAAGGGGCAGGCTGGATGTGCTTCCGACAGGGCGCAATTTCTATTCCGTCGACAGCCGTTCAATCCCCACGCCTGCGGCCTGGGAGTTGGGCAAGAAATCCGCTGAACTCCTGATCATGCGGTATCGTCAGGATGAGGGCGATTGGCCGAAATCGTTCGGGCTTTCGGCCTGGGGAACGTCAAACATGCGAACCGGCGGCGATGACATCGCGCAAGCGCTTGCCCTGATTGGTGCCCGGCCGGTCTGGGAACATGCTTCGCGGAGAGTAACCGGTTTTGAGATTGTCACGCTAGCGGAATTGGGCCGTCCACGTGTTGACGTGACATTACGAATATCAGGATTTTTCCGGGATGCGTTTCCAAGTCAGATAGAGCTTTTTGACAAAGCGGTAAGGGCTATCGGCGCATTGGAGGAAGAGGCTCGCGATAACCCAATCGCTGATCGCATGCGCGCCGAACGATCGACGCTTCTTGCGGAAGGCCTCGATGAAACGACAGCCAGCAAGCGTGCCGGTTACCGGGTTTTCGGCTCCAAACCAGGTGCCTATGGTGCCGGGTTGCAGGCGCTTATCGATGAAAAGGGATGGCATGAAGCCGGTGATCTCGCAGAGGCCTATCTTGCGTGGGGCAGCTATGCCTACGGCGCCAATGCAGAGGGTTTGCCGGAACGGGAGGGTTTTGTCCGCAAGCTCCAAAACATCGAGGCGGTAATCCACAATCAGGACAATCGCGAACATGACCTGCTCGATTCTGATGATTATTACCAATTCGAAGGTGGCATGACAGCTGCGGTGCAGCATGTTTCGGGGACGAGGCCGAAGGTCTATCACAATGATCATTCGCGACCAGAACGTCCGGTCGTGCGGGCTCTGGAAGAAGAAATTGCACGTGTCGTCAGGGGCAGGGCGGCAAATCCCAAATGGATAGCCGGCGTCATGCGCCACGGATATAAAGGCGGTTTCGAGATGGCTGCCACGCTGGATTACCTGTTTGCCTTTGCGGCCACGACCGGAGCAGTGCGGGATCATCACTTTGCGCTGGTCCATGATGCCTGGCTAGCAGATGCCGAAGTGCTGGCGTTTCTGCGGGCGCATAATCCGGATGCGCTTAAGGAAATGGCCGACCGGTTTCTGGAGGCGCAGGAACGGGGGCTGTGGACAGCGCGCTCGAATTCCGCGAAGTTCGAACTTGAAACCCTTGCGAGTGCACAATGAACAGGCGGCAATATGGCTGAAAAATCCGACAAGCTGAAGAACATGAGCGAAGAAGAGCTCAATGCCCGGCATGCCGAAAAGATGAGAAAGAAGAAAGCGGCGCGCGACAAGATCATTGCGACCAAGACGATTGAGAAAGGGCTGGTGATTGTTCACACCGGCAAGGGTAAGGGCAAGTCTACTGCGGCGTTCGGCATGGTGTTTCGGGCGATCGGCAATGGCATGCGGGTTGGCGTTGTACAATTCGTGAAGGGCAAATGGGGTACCGGTGAGCGCAAGGTATTGGAAGCCTTCCCTGACCAGGTGGAAATGGCAACCATGGGCGAGGGATTTACCTGGGAAACCCAGGACCGTCAGCGCGATATCGATGCGGCTCGGGCAGCTTGGGAAAAGGCGAAGACCATGATCATGGATGAGAAACTCGACATGGTCTTGTGTGATGAACTCAATATTGTGCTTCGGTATGATTATTTGCCGGTCGATGAAATTCTGGAGGTACTCCGGCAGAAGCCGGAGATGAAGCATGTGATCATTACCGGGCGGAATGCCAAGGACGAAATTATCGATTTCGCAGATCTGGTAACCGAGATGGAAGTCATCAAACATCCGTTTCGTTCGGGCGTAAAGGCACAGGTCGGGATTGAGTATTGATGTTGTAACCAATGCTTGTTGCCCAACTTTGATTTTATTGCATTGAAATGTGAGCGTGTTTCAAGCATTGTCCGGACCGAAACCGAATTGAACAATGTGATTCAAGAATATGCCTTAAAGGGTTGTTGTTTGAATCAAAAATTGGGTTTTGCCGCGCATGGAAGCGGCTTGGATTTGGGCGCGGGACAAATTGCAATGACAAACAAGTTGATGAAATCGCTGCGTGAATTTGTGGAAGGCAATCGATCCGTTCGCAAGGTTGCTGATGATATTCAGCTGACCAGTGAATTGATCCTGCTTGTACGGATGATGTTTGCCGATGGCGAATTGCGGCCAGAGGAGATCGGAAACTTCAAAAGGATCTGCACAACCGCCTTTGACATTCCCGAAGAAGATGTGCCGCAGGTCTTGCAGTATCTCAAGGATTATGGCTACGAGACGACTGCTGCTGATGCGGCGCAAATGTTTGAAGATCTGGATCTGGAACGCAAACGGGCCCTGCTTGTCCACATGCTCTCGATCGCAAAATCAGACAATGATCTGGACATTGATGAGGTCAATCTGATTCGTCACACAGCCGACACATTGGGCCTCTCGCCCGATGATATACGGCAGGCGCGGGAAGCCTAGCTGCAAGCAAGTCAATCCGGTGGTATCCGGTTTCGTTTTATTGCAGGACCGCGCTGTTTTTTTGATTTGACGATGCTTACCGCCACGTCTAGTTTCGGGTGATTGACGGTGCCTCGTTCCACTTTCGGGCAAGGGGCTGAAACCGATTTCGGTGCGGCGGACCCAAACAGGGCGCCAAGTCCGAAGCTGTCCAATGCAGATCGATTCCGCGTGGTATTGTTTGCGGAACAAGATTGATCATTGAATCCGGTTTTTGGCTGTTCCGTCATCAGGGACACAATTTTTAAATCGGAGCTATTCATGTCAAAATCTATTTCATTTCTTTCCGTCTTTGGCGCCTTGATCAGCATGCATGGCACAGCGCATGCGCATCTGGGTCATCTGGGTGAAGTTGCCGGCCATTCACATTGGATTGGTATTGGAGCCGTTGCTGCGGCGGCGGCGATCGGCGTGCTTGTAGCGCGGCCTCGCAAGGACAAGCCAGCCGAGGAAGCAGCGACCGATGAAGATCCCGAAGTTGAACCTGATGAAGAGCCAGCGACTTGATTACGGTAGCCATTTCACTCCCCCTAAATACCGGAATCAGGATTTGCGGCCATGGACGCCGTAATCAAGATGCTGCAATGGGTGTGAAACAAGATAACCGGCGCCTCGCATCTTATCCGCGTGCTGATCATCCGCCAGGTTCAAGAACTCTGGAGAAGGCCATATTGTGATGGCGCAGCTGGATTACATACGCGATCCCGAGGCGATCTATGAGCAGTCGTTTGCAGCCATTGAATCACTGCCGGAACTGCAACGACTGGATGGCGCCATGCGCCCGATTGCCATTCGGATGGTCCATGCATGCGGTATGCCGGATATCGTCTCAGACTTGCGCTGGTCTGACGATTTTCAGCAGGTCGGCCGGGGTGCCCTGGGGCGTGGCGCAGAAGTTTTTTGTGACGTGGAATCGCTCGGCAGCACGATCATGAAACGCCTATTGCCGAGCGGAACCAGCATTCGCTGTGACATCAACTCATCGGAATGTCTGGCGCTTGCGCGGAAAGAAAACTGTACCCGCGCGGCGGCACAGGTCGATTTGTGGGGCGATGCAATCAACGCGTCGATCGTCGTCATTGGCAATGCGCCAACCACCTTGTTTCGTATCCTGGAGAACATTGATGAGGGTGGCGCGAAACCAGCCCTGATCCTCGGATTTCCGGTTGGCTTCGTAGGTGCAGCAGAGTCAAAAGCCGAGCTTGCAGCTAATCCGAGAGGCGTTCCTTACATTACATTGATGGGTCGACGCGGCGGCACTGCGATTGCAGCCGCCTGCATGAATGCGGTTGCTGCAGGACTCTCCAGATGAGTGATGTCTGGCTGCATGTGATCGGCATAGGTGAGAATGGACTTGATGGTCTCGGTGCCGAGGCACGTGAACTTGTGGAAACTGCCGAGGTGATTGTCGGTGGCGACCGTCACCATAAGCTGGCAATGAACCCGGATGCGCAGCGGATTGCCTGGCCTTCGCCATTCGATGCCATGATCGAGACGATCAAGGGTTTCAGAGGCAAGCGAATTGTTGTTCTTGTTACCGGAGACCCGCTCTGGTTTTCGGTTGGCGCAAGATTGACCAAGGCGATAGACCGAAGCGAAATCAAGTTTCACCCCCAGCTCTCTTCGTTTCAGTGGGCTTCTTGCAGGCTTGGATGGTCCCTTGCCGATGTCGAGACTGTGACTGTTCACGGACGGCCGGTAGAGCAGATATTGCCGTTGATTGCGCCGGATGCCCAATTGCTGATCCTGACCAAGGACAAGACATCTCCTGAGACCGTGGCCCGAATGCTGCGCGAGCGCGGATATGGGCAATCAAGAATGATTGTGCTGGCCGCCATGGGTGGTCCGGATGAGCAGCGGTTTGAAGGAATAGCGCAGGACTGGCACATAGAGGTCCCGGATTTTCATGTGCTGGCGGTGTCGTGTGTCGCTGGTGAGGGCGCGCGCGTATTACCGCGAACCGGATTGCCGGATGACGTATTTGTGCATGATGGGAAGATGACCAAACAGGCAGTGCGTGCCTTGACAATTGCAAAGCTTGCGCCGGTCCGTGCTGGCATGCTTTGGGACGTTGGCTGCGGTTGCGGCTCGGTGGCAATCGAGTGGATGCGGGGTGCGCCCGAAGCGCGGGCAATCGGTATAGAGCCGAATGCGCATCGCCGAAAGATGGCGATGGAGAATGCGCTTGTTCTCGGTGCGCCTGCCTTGCAGCTTATTGAAGCCCGTGCGCCGGAGGGCATGGTTGGTTTGCCTGATCCTGATGCAGTCTTCATTGGCGGTGGATTGACGATGGAAGTCGCGGAAAAGAGTCTGGAAGCGATCAAGCCATTCGGCAGACTTGTTGCAAATGCCGTGACCCTGGAAAGTGAGGGCGTGCTTGGCGAATTACATCGGCGCCATGGCGGAGACCTGGTCCGCATATCAGCCAGTGCTGCCGAACCGGTTGGCGGTTATCGTGGCTGGCGTACTGCGATGCCGGTAACGCAATGGAGTTTGGCAAAGGGGCACGCAGCATGACCGGCAAGATTTATTCGCTGGGCGTCGGGCCGGGCGACAAGGAACTGATCACGCTAAAAGCGCACAGGATACTTGGTACGGTAGGAATAATCGTCTATCCGGCACCTGATACCGGGCCCAGTTTCGCCCGATCGATTGTCGACGACTACATAAAGAACTGGCAGATCGAGATCCCGATTGTCATACCCATGAAGCTGGAGCGGTTTCCTGCACGCGAAATTTATGACAAGGCGGCAGTCGATATTGCCGCGCATTTGCAGGCTGATCGTGACGTGGCGGTCCTTTGCGAGGGCGATCCGTTTTTCTACGGTTCGTTCATGTATTTGTTCGAGCGGCTGGCGGGCATGTATGAAATCGAGATCGTTCCGGGTGTGTCCTCATTGATGGCGTGTGCTGCGGCGCTACGGCGACCTCTGGCGGCGCGCAATGATGCGCTAACGGTCATACCGGCGCCGATGCACAACCGGCAGATCCTGGAATTGCTGGAGCGCAGTGACGCTGCCGCGATTATGAAGATCGGTCGACATTTTGTCCGTGTCCGGGAATTGATAAAACAAGCCGGATTGATGCAAGCAGCCGGATATCTGGAGCGTGTGGGCCTCGAGAATCAGCGTGTCATGCCGCTAAGCGAGGTAGAGGATGACAGTGCGCCTTATTTCTCGATGATTCTTATCTACAAGGGCGCTGAGGGCTGGATACAGGACTGTGAAATGCCGATGCAATCGGGGCTATCTGGATGAACAGACCTTCGGTAATTGTTCTTTCGCCTGCTGATCTCGAATTGGCCAAAAAGATCGCTGCTGCGATCGATGGTAAGGTCGAAGGCTATGGCAAGCGCGTTGAGCAAGCTGAGAACCTGTTTACCGATCCGAAGCTGCATCTTCAGCGGCTATTCCTGGCCGGCACGCCGATTGTTGCCATCATGGCAACGGGCGCGGTTATACGAATGCTCGCGCCGGCCCTCGATGACAAGAAAAATGAACCGCCCGTTCTGGCGGTTTCCAGCGATGGTTCCAGTGTTGTGCCGCTACTGGGCGGACATCATGGCGCCAATGATCTTGCGCGTAGAATTGCGAGCGCGATAGACGGGTTTGCTGCCGTTACCACTTCAGGCGATCTGAAGTTCGGAGTGGCGCTTGACGCTCCACCGGCTGGCTATGTTTTGGCCAATCACGACGCCACAAAAGATGTTATGGCGAAATTGCTGTCGAGTGCGAAAGCCCGTCTGGATGGTAGGGCAGATTGGCTTTCGTCATCCAAAGTCCCGTTCTCGCCAGAGGGGGAGGTTACCCTCCGCGTAACCGATCAGCAATTTGCGCCTGGGGCAGACGAACTAGTCTACCATCCCGCAAGTCTGGTTCTGGGCATGGGGTGCGAGCGGGGTGCCGATCCACGTGAAGCGATTGACCTTGCAGAGCGGGTGATCGCTGAAAGCGGATTTGCCTCACAATCAATTGCCTGTGTGGCTTCGATTGATCTGAAAGCTGATGAGCCTGCCATCCACAGGGTCGCTGAACACTTCGGTGTGCCGGTGATGTTTTTTACCGCTAGGGAGCTGGAATTGCAGGCGGCGCG
>JBCCEP010000212.1:0-7214 GCA_039030215.1 Pseudomonadota bacterium | reverse complement strand
GCCAGAACAGCTTTTCGTCTGCGCGAGAACGCTGCTCCCAGACCGGAATTGAGCTATGTGGCAGAGGTTGCAGCGGACGGCAAAACTTCCGACCTTGCGGGATCAGTGGAGTTGACCGATATCACAATTGGAGACAGCGCCGCATTGCTGCTTGGCCCCCTTGTCGTATCTCCTCACTTCCAGAAACTGGGTATCGGGCGTGAACTGATGAACCGGGCAATTCATGACGCCTACATGGGAAATCACAAGCTGATTATTCTGGTCGGTGACCTGCCATATTATGCAAAATTCGGTTTCAGACCGGTCCCGCCCGGCCAGATCTCGCTTCCCGGTCCCGTTGATCCTGCCCGTCTGCTCGCAGCCGAATTGACGCCCGGGACTTTGGATTGCACCACCGGCCAGGCACGCAATCCATTGCAATAAAGTTACACTGGATGACAATCGGTTGATCTGGGCGCCTACTCGTTGACATCGACCGTTTCGCGAATAAAAAATTACCGAAACTGATTTGGCTGGCACGCTCTCAACAACATCGAATCAAAATTCGGATGCGGCTGAGCCTTTGACCTTGATTTGGGCCGGGGATTAGAGATGCGACTAAGGAAATTGGTTCATATTGCGGCTGCGATGGCAATTGCTGCCTTGCCGCATGGTTCTTTTGCTGAGACGGCGAAAAAGCAAAAGGCTGCCGTTGAAAATACCGACGACGACAAGACCCAAAAACCGATCCCCTTCATGTTTGGCTTGTTCAATGCCCAGAAGCCGGTGTTGGAACCGCTGACCGAAGAACAAGCCGAAAACGACGAGAAATGGGCCTCCCTTGCCAAAAAGAAGAAATACAAGATCAAGGAAAAATACGCGCCAACAGTAGTTCGCTATTCCGGTTACAAGCCGGGAACCATAATCGTCGATACGAAAGAAAAACAATTATACTTCATGGAGTCTCCCACAACTGCGATTCGTTATGGAATTGCAGTAGGCAAGGAAGGCTTGAACTTTACCGGAAAGACCAGAGTCGGCGACAAGAAGGTATGGCCGCGGTGGACACCGACAAAAGCAATGATCGAGCGTTCTCCCGGCAAGTACAAGCGATACTCCAAGGGGATGGATGGCGGTCTGCGGAACCCGTTGGGTGCCCGCGCGATTTACCTCTATCTCGGCCGAGATGACACCTATCTGCGCATCCATGGCACCAATCAGCCCAACACGATTGGGACTGCTTCCTCCAATGGCTGCTTCAGAATGCATAATGAGCATGTCATCGATCTTTACGAGCGCGTAAAGATGGACGCCGACGTGGTGATTCTCTAACTGCTCCGCTGTCGAACGCCTGCCAACAGGAATTGCCCGACTACTTTTTCCGGCGCAACAATCGCCTGAGCAGGCTGACCCGTAGCGCCATGGTATGGCCGGAACGAGTTTTCGTATTCAACACGGGCGAATTCTCCGAAACATCAGCAGTCGCTTCGCGTTTGAGGATATAGATACCTGAAACCACGATAATCGCAGTGCCCAGATAGGTCTGCCATTCGGGATATTCCTGGAACAATAAAATACCAAACAACGCTCCCCAGATGATCTGGGAATATTGCATTGGCGCGACGATAATTGCGTCACCGCTTGAATAGGCGGCCACAAGCAACACCATCGCAAGCAGGACCAGGAAGGACACAACCGCAAACAATCCCAGATCGACGATCGGCACAGCTACATAGACAAACGGCAGGACCATTGCCGACAACAGCAAATTTGCCATCATCGGATACAGGATCATTACAACGCGGCGTTCCTCATTTCCGATCTTGCGCACGATAACCGAATTGAGCGCCCCGGTGCATGCCGACAGGAATGCTGCCAGATGCCCCAGCTCCAGCGGTGCTGATCCCGGTTGGATCACGACGAGCACGCCGATCAGACCCACGACCAGCGCCAGTCCACGGCGCAGGCGTATTTTTTCACCCAGCATCGGAATGGCAAGCAGCGTTATCAGCAATGGTGCGGAAAAGACAAAGGCGTAGACCTGCGACAAGGGCAGCGTACTAAACGCGTAGAAGGCACAAACAGCCGAGGCAGTCGCGCTGACCGATCGCACGGCAATCCAATAGGGATGCACCGGCCGCAAGGTTCCCGGCTTCTGATCCTGTATCAGGATGATGGAGATCAGCGGAAAACTCAGCAAGGCGCTGAAGAACACGATCTGGAACGGCGAATAGGTCGCACCCAGCTCCTTGACAATCACGTCATGGGTGGAGAAGGCAGCGAATGCCGCAAGTCCGAGCAATGCCCCTTTGTGATTGGCTGACAGTGACAAGGCTGATACCGACGAAATCGAATTTAAAACTGAATAAACCCGCCTTTATCACGATAAGGCGCAGCCAAGAAGGTGCCAGTCACGGTAATTGCGCAAGGCAGCCGTGCGCTGGCTGCAACATTGCTAACCTGAATGACAGTTCAGATTGTTACCTGCCTTCGCGCAGCCACATCGCGGAAACTATACTGAGCAGTAGCGCAAGTCCCAAAAGCCCGGAAAACAACGAGACCCGATTGACCCCGCGCAACAGGCTTGATTTGGTGTTTTCTAACCCGATCCAGCCTTGCCCTGAGGCATTGGCTCCTACGCGGACAGGGACAATGCGCGGCATATCATTCGCGCTCGCACGTCTTGCAGAACCCTTTGCTGCCTCCAAAACCGGTGCCAGCAATTCGGTCGTACTGATAACATCTCCATATTCGCGCGGATTTGCCGGACCTACATGGGTCAATGCTGTCAGATCATCATGGCTGGCGGCATATAGTCCAAAGCTTTCGACGTCCACCTCGCCTCGCCAAAGACCGGCATCCACCTCTTCAAACGTTACCGTGTACTCCTTTCCCTCAGGGCCGACCAAAACCGCCTCGCCTGGTTCATCACCGAGGGATTGCCGTTCAACAAAGACCTTTTGTCCGTTTGAAGTCGCCGTCAGCCTTTCTTCGTCAAGCTCCGGCTCCTTCATCAGCCAATGTGCAGCGCGCCTTAACAACTGCACATGCGGACCACCACCATCAAAACCGCGCGACCATAACCAAGGGTGATCAGACAGGAATAGTGCCACGCGGCCCTCATCGGCACGGTCAAGCACCAGCAATGGCGCGTCATCCGCACCCGACATCACCACATTCCCCGTGATGTCCTGCGAGCCGATCACACGAAACCAGTCACCCCATTGCGGAACATCTTCACGCCAGCCATCGAGTTTCCGCGTAACCGGATGTTTTTGTCCGTCGTCCGAAATCATCGGTTTGAAGCGGGCTTCGATCCGGTTGCCATCTGGCATGGCGGGCATGACGTCGGCCAGCGGGCCGGCAATCGAACCGGCTTCGCCAAGCTCCGGCCCGGCTGCGATCAGTAACGCCCCGCCATCGCGGACATATCTCGCAATGTTTTCAAAATATAGGAGCGGCAACACACCTCGCCTGCGATAGCGGTCAAAGATGATCAGATCGAATTCATCAATTTTCTGGACAAACAATTCACGCGTTGGGAAGGCGATAAGCGACAATTGATTTATCGGTGTGCCATCCTGCTTTTCGGGAGGACGCAAAATTGTAAAATGAACGAGATCCACCGAAGGATCAGATTTCAGCAAGTTCCGCCAGGTTCGCTCGCCCGCATGCGGTTCGCCGGAAACAAGCAGCACTCTCAGATTATCTCGAATACCATTGATCGTCACAAACGCCCGATTATTTACATCGGTAATTTCCCGGCTATCGGCCTCGACACGCAACTCGATAATGTTCTTGCCGCCATGTGGTATTTCGGAGACGAACGATGCCGGAGCATTGGGAACGATCTCTTCAACGCTCAACAGCTCGCCATCTGCATGAATGGAAACCGCCAGCGGTGAATTGTCATTGCCAAATCCCTTTTGGACGATCATGAAGTCGATCTCGAAACTTTCACCGACCACACCAAATCTGGGAGCTGAAGTGATCAAAACCCGTCTGTCTCGCTCATCCTCACGACCGGTAATCAACGCGTGCACCGGTGCATTCATGCCGATCGCACCGAGCGTATCGGGAATGTCGTGAACCTGGCCATCCGTTATCAGCACTGCACCCGCCACCCGGTCAGGCGGCACATCCTGCAACGCGGTCCTTAGAGTACGAAACAGTGCGGTCGAAACATCTGTAGAGGCTGATATCTGGTCAGATGCAGTAACCTCCCGCACTTCGAACTGATCAAGCCTGCCGAAGCGTTCGACGAGCGCGGCGCGAATCTCTTCCGCCATTTCCAGCCGGCCATCCAGTTTCTGGCTGCCACTCTGGTCGATGACAACAGCGACAATACTTTTCAACGCATCCCGCTCTTCGAACAAGGCAGCCGGATTAAGCATCGCCAACACCACAAGCGCCCAGGCAATCAACCGCACCAACGATCCGCGCAAGCGCTGCAACAGACCGGCCAGCACCAGTATGCCGCTGACGCTGGCAATCGTAACGATCAGCCAGATCGGCAATTCGGGGGAAAATGCAAAATTCAATTCCATCTACACTTCCTACTGCCCTAAACGCTCAAGTAGCGCAGGTATGTGAACCTGATCGGCTTTATAGTTGCCGGTCATCGCATACATGATCAGGTTGACGCCCGTTCTGAAGCTCATTTCCCGTTGCGACGGGTCAGGCGGAATGGTCGCAAACATTGGCCGCAGCAATTCGTCCACTGCCCAGGCGCCAGCCATGTCGTTGCTGGTTATCAGGATCGATGAAACGCCATCTCCAGATCTTGCCGGCCGATCAGCTTCGCCTTCATCCTCTCCAATGGCTTCAACCCATAAATCACCGCCCGCAAAGCGTCCGGGAAAACTGGACAACAAATAAAACGCCTTTGTTAGCACATGGTCGGGAGGAACCGGCTCGAGCGGCGGAATGTCGAGACCGGATAAGATGATCTGCAACCGTTGCGCTTCGGGCGAACTGGCGGTGCCGCCCAAAATGCCGCTGATCTGGTCTCTTGTGTCAAACAGGATACTTCCGCCCTGCTTCATGAAGGCATCCACCCGGGCCATGGTTGCGGCATCTGGTAATTCAGCGTCGACACTGATTGGCCAGTAGATCAGGGGATAGAACGCCAACTCATCCTGCGACAGATCAAGGCCAATCGGCGCTGCCGGTTCGAGCGCAGTGCGCGAAGAAATATACCGGGTCAACCCGGTCAATCCGGCTTCGCTGATCGCATCAATCTCGCTAACACCGGTCATCACATAGGCAAGTCTTGTTGCCAGGGTTGAGGAAAAATCGTTCCCCTCCTCGTCAACCGTCTCACCTTGCGCAGAAGCGGTGTCGGCAGAGACCAAAGCCAGTGAAGTGATGATAAGCACGGCACCGGCCCCGCGAGCCAATCCCCGCAATGGCCGCAACGATCCCGATATCCACAGCACTGCAAGGCAGTCCAGCAACAATAGGACAGCAGCAGCCGCAAGGAGCCATGGCTTCAATCTGAACGCCTCCTGTATGCCATAACCATTGACTATCTCAGCTTCACCAAAACTGGTTTCATCCAGGCGGACAAGGGTCTCGCCGCCGGTAAACAGGTTGAGCGCAGTAAATCCGTCCTCTGTACCATACAGTCCAGGTGGGTTTTCTGCCTTGACGGTCGGCACGACCCCTTCACTCAAGACCAGTGGTGCCGCTTCAGGACCCGGCGGCACAAAGGCGCCCTGGCCATTCAACAGGCTAAGCGGTGGCAGGCGGATATCTTCAGTAGAACCTGAATTCGCGCCAGTCGAACGCGACTGGTTCACGACACGCCTCAACATCTCAACAAAAGTTCCTGATATGGGCAGGTTGGACCAGGCAGCATCAGAGCTCACGTGAAACAAAACGATCCAGCCGGCCCCTCTCTTGGCGGCAGTTACCAGCGGCGTGCCATCTTCCAGTATCGCCCAGGTTCGCTGCTGCAATTCGATATCCTGCAAAGCAAGCACCTGCCGTTCCACGACGACTTCGCTGGGAGGTTCCAGGCCAAAGAAGGGGCTGCCATTTTCAAACGGCGCCACCGGTTTCGGCGTCTCCCAGGACAACGCGCCGCCCAGATTGCGGTCACCGCGGCGTAACCTGACCGGAAGCAGGTCATCGTCAGAGGCCGCAGCCAATCGCGGACCGGCAAAACGGATCAGCATGCCGCCATTTTCCACCCAGGCGCCAAGTGCGTCACTGGCTTCTTCCGGCAAGTTCCCGATATCGGCCAATACAAGAGCTGAAACGCCTTGGCCAATCAAGTCCGGAACGGCTGCCGCGACATTTGCATCTCCCGCTTCGCGCACATCCGAAAACGGCGAAAGTGCCTTGCCGATATAATAGAGCGGACTCAACAGTGGCTGAGCCAGATCAGCAGTTTCCCCGGAGATCAGCCCGACCAATCTGCGCCGGTAACTTTCATCCAGCAATTGGACAGCGCCGGCATTCCTTGCATCTTCAACCGTGATGCGCACGATCTGGTTGCGCAATTCAACCGGTTCGCTGAAGCGAAATTCTGTTCGCGTCTCGTTGGCTGGTAAATCCACGCGATTTCTCGCAATGGTCAGTCCCTTATTGTCAAAGGCTGTCACTTCCACCAGGCTGGAACTGCTGTCAGGCAGCCTTACAATGCTTCCAATGAGCGCATCGGGATCATTGCGGACTTGATCGATAATTGAGAGATTTTCATTTCCCGGCAGCTGGACAATGTGCTGTCCATCTACAGCAGAAATCGCGCTAACAAGCTCTTCAGAACCTGGCCTGTCCAAACCGTCGGCCAGAAATACGACCGAACCCGGACCATCTTCGAGGATGATCTGCCGTAGGACACTTGCAGCACGCGCATGATCCGGCTTTTGCGGAAGGCTGTCCACGCCTTCCAGTACCGCCAATGCAGTATCAGCCGCAACGGCATTGAATGACTCTGCCTGCAATCCGGCCGTGAGCAGTAATACGACCGATCTTCCGGACTCACCGGCTTCCTCGATCAGGGTCCGCGCAGCTTGCTTTCTATCATCCCAGTCTCGGCCAGAAGCCCAGCCATTATCCATGACAACGACAACTGGCCCGTCACCCTGCAGTCGTGCTTCTTCTGGGTTGAGCACCGGACCCGACATCGCAAAGATGACAAAAGCCGCCAATAGCAGCCTGAGCAAGGTCAGCCACCATGGGCTTTTTGCCGGCGTCTCCTCCTTGGTGATCAGTCTGGCGAGAATTGC